>CAIWHQ010000168.1 GCA_903912465.1 uncultured Alphaproteobacteria bacterium
GAGCTCGTCGCCCCCCTCCCCGGTCAGCACCACCTTCAGCGTGTCCCGCGCCGCCTCGGCCAGGCGGAAGGTGGGCAGGGCGGCGTAGTCGGCGGTGGGATCGTCCAGGGCGTGCGCCACCCTGGGCAGGAGCCGCCAGAACTCGCCCTCGTCAAAGCGCACCTCGCGCCAGTCCAGGTCGAGGGCCCGGGCGACCTTCTCGGCCTGCGAGCGCTCATCAGCCGCGCCGGGGGCGTCGAAGCCGCAGGTGAAGGCGGTCACCGGGCGCTCGGCCAGCCTCGCCATCAGGACGGCGATGGCGGCGCTGTCGATCCCGCCCGACAGGAAGAGGCCGTAGGGCGCGTCCGACCTCTGGTGCACCCGGACGCTGTCTTCGAGGAGAGCGTCGAGGCGGGCGACCAGGTCGGCCTGGACGCCGCCGCGGTTCGCCCGCCGCGCCGGCAGGGCGGGGCGGGGCTCATGGCGGACCAGGCCCTGGGGCGTGACCTCCAGGATCTCGCCGGGCGCCATGCGCCGCAGGGCGGGGAAGATGGTCGCCTGGCCGGTGGTGTAGGACAGGCCCAGCAGGTCCTCGGCGGCGGCAGCGTCCATCACCGGATCCACCAGGCCGGCCTCCAGGAAGGCCCGCGGCTCCGAGGCGAACAGCACCGCCCCGTCACGCTCCAGGAGGTAGAGGGGCTTGATGCCGAAGGGGTCGCGGACCAGCCAGGTGCGCCCATCGCCCCCCACCAGGCAGAAGGCGTACATGCCGCGCAGCCGCAGGAAGGCGTCAGGCCCTTCCCGCGCATAGAGGTGCAGCAGGGGCTCGAAGTCGGAGCCGGTGGCCAGGCTCCCCTCCAGGCCATGGTCCCGGGCAAGCTCCAGATAGTTGTAGATCTCGCCATTGCCGATCACCACCGAGCCGGCAGCGTGCAGGGGCTGCCAGCCCCCCTCGAGGTCGATGATCGACAGCCGGGCGTGGGCGAGGGAGATCCCCGGCAGGGTCTCCGTCCGCACGCCGTCCGGACCCCGGTGCAGGAGAGAGGCGATGAGGTCGGCGGCGGCGACCTGGCCGTTGATCACGCCGGCTATGCCGCACATCAGCCGGCGCCGTGGGCGGCGAAGAGCTCGCGCCAGCGGCCCACCACCGCCGCCCGGGAAAACTCCCCCGCCACCCGGGCGAGGCCCGCAGCCGCCAGGGTCCGGCGGCCGGTGGCGTCGTCCAGGAGATCGCGGATCGCCGACGCCAGGGCCACCGGGTCGTCGATGGCGACCAGCCGGCCGTCCTCGCCGTCGCGGATCAGGGCCGCCGGGCCGGTGGAGGCGGCGGCCACCACCGGCAGGCCGTGGGCCCAGGCCTGGATGACCACATTGCCGAGGGGCTCGTAGCGGGAGGGAAAGACGCAGAGGTCGGCGGTCCGGTAGAGGGACGAGGCATCGGTCCGCCAGCCCAGGAACCGGACCCGTTCGGACAGGCCCAGGCCGTCGGCCAGGGCCTTCAGGCGGCCCTCTTCCGGCCCGGAGCCGGCAATCCAGAGCCAGGCGTCCGGCAGGCGGGC
>CAIWHQ010000169.1 GCA_903912465.1 uncultured Alphaproteobacteria bacterium
CCCTGGAGCGCATGATCTCGCCGCGCACCCGGGTCGTCTCGCTTGTCCACATGTCCAATGTCCTGGGGACGGTGAACCCGGTGGCGAAGGTTGCGGCCCTGGCCCGGGCGGCCGGCGCGGTAACCGTGGTGGATGCCTGCCAGTCCGTCGTTCATGCGCCTCTGGATGTGGCCGCACTTGGTGCCGACTTCGTGGCGTTCTCCGGGCACAAGCTCTACGGGCCAACGGGTATTGGCGTCCTCTGGGGCCGCCCGGAGCGTCTTGCCGCCCTTCCACCCTGGCAGGGCGGTGGAGAAATGATCGACCGGGTGGACTTCGACCACATCTCCTATGCCGACCCGCCCCTCCGGTTCGAGGCTGGCACGCCTTCCATCATCGAGGCCATCGGACTGGGTGCCGCCGTCAAATGGCTGGAAGGGCTGGATCGTCCCGCCATCTCCGCGCACGAACATGCGCTCTATGAGGCAGCGGCAGCCGGACTGTCCGGCATCCCTGGCGCCCGGATCCTGGGTACCACGCAGGACAAGGGTGCGATTCTCAGCTTCACCCTTGAAGGTGCCCACGCCCATGACGTCGCACAGCTGCTGGACCGCTACGGCGTGGCGGTTCGGGCCGGAGCCCATTGTGCAGAGCCTCTCATGCGCAGACTGGGCGTGAGCTCCAGCCTCCGTGCCTCCTTCGCCCTCTACAACACCCGCCAGGAGGTCGACGCCTTCCTGGACGCCCTGGATCGAACCCGGACCTTCTTCACATGAGTGCAAATCCCGAAGAGACGAACGGCGCCCTGAGCCAGTCAGAGCTTGATCGCCTCACAGACCGCCTGATCGAGGCCTTCAAGACCGTGTTTGACCCGGAGATCCCGGTCGACATCTATGAGCTTGGTCTGATCTACAAGGTCGACGTGTCGGATGACCGGGACGTGGCGGTCGACATGACCCTGACCGCCCCGGGCTGCCCCGTCGCGGGCGAGATGCCCGGGTGGGTCGAGGACGCGGTCCGGAATGTTCCCGGGGTGCGGGCTGTTAAGGTCGACCTGGTCTTTGATCCGCCCTGGGACCCTTCCCGGATGTCGGATGAGGCCAAGCTTCAATTGAACATGTTCTGAGCCCATATAGATGCCATGACCCTCGAGACCCCATCCGTCACGCCACGTCCGCGCCGACCGCGCCCCCAGGTGGTTTCCCTGTCGCCTGCCGCCGCAGAGCGGGTACGGGAGATCATCGCGCGTTCGGAGCGCCCCGTGGCCGGCCTGCGGGTCGGCGTGCGCAATGGTGGCTGCGCCGGCCAGGAATACGTTCTGGACTATGCCGAGGTCGCAGATCCGCTTGATGAGGTCGTCGTGGACCAGGGCGTGACAGTCCTGGTCGAGCCGTCGGCCGTGCTGTTCCTGCTCGGCACCGTAATCGACTATGAGGTCACCCGGCTGTCCGCCAAGTTCGTCTTCCGCAACCCCAATCAGACCGACGCGTGCGGCTGTGGCGAGAGCGTGACCATCCAGCCGGCAGAAGCCCCAGACGCCTGAAGCGCCCTACTTGCGGGTGAAGACCGCGACACGCTTCTGGAGGAAGGCCATGACCCCTTCGCGGAAGTCGGACGTCCGGCCGGCCGTGCGCTGGGCGACGCGCTCAGCGTGCAGTTGCTGGAGCCATTGATTGTCGAGGCTGTCCCAGATCAGCTTGCGGATCGACCCGAGGGCCCAGGGACCCTCTGCCAGGGAACGGGCGATCTCCTGGGCGGTGGACATCAGATCTTCGTCCGGCACGACCCTGTTCACCAGTCCCCAGTCCAATGCCGTCTTCGCGGGGATCTTCTCGCCCAGAAGGGCCATTTCCAGCGCGCGCGCCTTGCCGATCAGACGGGGAAGCAGGTAGGTCGAGCCGCCGTCGGGCACCAGGCCAATCCGGCGGAAAGCCTGAAGGAAGTAGGCGCTTTCCCCGGCAACGATGATGTCACCCATCAGGGCGAGAGAGCATCCCACACCCGCCGCCGCACCATTGATGGCGGTTACGATCGGGATTGGGTAGTCCCGCAGGGAGGTCATGAAGGGGTTGTAGACCGTCTCCAGTGCGGAGCCGGAGTCCGGACCCTCTGGATCGGCGCTGGCAGCCCCACCGGACCCACCCCCGCCGGAGAGATTGGCGCCAGAGCAGAAGCCCCGGCCTTCACCCGTGAGGATGACGCAACGGGCGCCGGAGTCAGGCCGGGCATAGGCCGCGAAGGCGGCACGGAGTTCGGCCATGGTGTCGAGGCCAGCGGCGTTCAGGGTCGCCGGGTCCGCCAGGCAGATGACGGCGATGCCGTCGTTGAGCGAAACCTTGATCTTCTCGTATGCCATTATCGCCTCCCGAAATGAACCTGTGGACAAGGAAGCGCGGCTGACCCTGCGTCAGGCCAGAGGTTTCGAAGCCTCTCCGCGATCTGTCCGGCGGATCCCGCCCAAAGTCAGATCTCGCTCTCGATCACCACGCGGTTCCGCCCCCTGCGCTTGGCTGTGTAGAGGTTGGTGTCCGCACGCTCGACGAGGTCGTGGACACTTTCGCCGGAACGGAAGGCGGAAATCCCCGCCGACAGGGTGATGATGCCAAGGTTGTCGTTGGTCGACCGCCGGCGGATGCTGGTGGAGGACACGTCCTTGAGGATCGCGTTTACCAGCGGCGAGGCCTCGAACAGGTTTTCTCCGGGGAGGATGAACGCAAACTCCTCACCGCCGAAGCGCGAGGCGAAACGCGGCGGGCTGACGCGCTTGCGGATGATCCCCGCGACGTACCTGAGCACCTGGTCGCCGGTCTGGTGGCCCCAGGTGTCGTTGAACTTCTTGAAGTGGTCGATGTCGAGGAGCACCAAACAGAAAGGCTCCCCGGTCGCTTCGGCTCCTGCACGGACGCGTTCAATCTCCTCGTCAAAGGCCCGGCGGTTGGCAAGACGGGTCAGGGGATCGGTAGCGGCTTCCTTGCGGATTTCCTGGAGCTGCTCGCGCAGCATGGCGACTTCGGAGGTCGATGCCGCCAGGGCGCGCTCCACCTCCGCGTTCTGGGCCTGCATGTTGCGGGTCGCGTCGGATAGGTTGGCGACCACCCCTCGCAGGGTCTCGCTGCTGGGATCCGCCCCGAGGGTGCGGGAGGTTTCCTCCAGGCGGGACGAGAAGGTCTCGCTGGTCGTCTGCGCCGATCGGATCGCCTGTTCCGCGCTGGCCAGTTCCCGAGACAGGGCCTGGCCGGTGTCCCGAATGGTCTCGCTGAGGCGCTGTCGCGGCAGATAGATCGAGGCCAGCCTCTCGGCCAGATCTTCGGTGATCACCTCACCGGTCTCGCGAATACGGGCGAGTTCCTTCGCAAGAGGACCGTCCGGGTCGGTCGCAACCCAGGCCCAGAGCTCATAATTGATCGGCGTGGGCCAGACGCGCTGATCCTCAAGCTGCTGCAGCGCGCTGCGGGCGAGCGAATAGGCCTCCGGTGACCTGAAACGGGCCTCGAAATCCTCGGCCATCGCGCTCTACCGCATACCTCCGCAGAAGATCCAACGCACCTGAAGCTGCGCCGATAGCCGCTTCCCTTCAGCCTGTGGCCACGGGAGTCAAGCGGCGAGGCGAACGGGGCTCATTTTTGTCCCGAAGTTGTCGGGCGGGTCAGAAAAGCAGGCAGTTCGCTCCCGAATCCGACCACCGGTTTGCCGCCCTGGCGGTCTTCATCCTGGGAAGAGTCTCGACGCCTTCCGCTGGGCTCCTGCCGACTGTTCCGCGCCGGAGTTTCGGCAGGTTCGGCAGTCCTTGGCGCGCGTGGCGCTGCGTC
>CAIWHQ010000170.1 GCA_903912465.1 uncultured Alphaproteobacteria bacterium
CCCCAGGCCAGATCCTCCAGCGCCTCGCGCGGATAGGGGCCGAGCCTCGAGAACAGGGGAAGGTAATGGGACCGGGCCAGGACGTTGACCGAGTCCATCTGCAGGACACCCAGACGCCGGACCCCGCCAAGGACGTCGGCACGATCCGGAGCGGCCGGGCGGGCCCGGCCAAAGCCCTGGGCCCGGAGGGCCAGGCGACGGGCCTCGGCTGCGGAAAGGCCGGGGCTCACCGGGCCAGGCGACCATCCGACAGGGCACTCAGTTCGAAGTTGAAGAGAACGCCCGGGTCGGGCGCTTCGACTTCATCGGCGATATCCTTGGGCGCCAGGGACCGGACGAGGTGGCGCAGAATGTTCAGGCGCGCCGGCTTCTTGTCGTCGGCCCGGACGCAGGCCCAGGGCGCCGTCTCCGAATGCGTCCGCCGGAGCATGCTGTCCCGGGCCTCGGAGTAGGCGTCGAACCGGGATTGGGCGGCCTCATCCAGGGGACTGGTCTTGAGGACCTTCAGGGGGTCCGTCCGGCGCTCCTCGAGGCGCTTCTTCTGCTCCTTCCGGCTGACGTCCAGCCACAGCTTGACCAGCCGCAGGCCGCTGTCGACCAGCATGCCCTCGAAGGCGGGAACCTCGCGCAGGAAGTGCTCGTGCTCGTCCTCGGTGCAGAAGCCCATGACCGGCTCCACCCCGCCCCGGTTGTACCAGGACCGGTTGAAGATGCCGGTCTCGCCCGCTGCCGGAAGCCAGGGCACGTAGCGCTGGAAGAACCACTGGGACTTCTCGCGGTCAGAGGGCTTGGGCGGCGCGACCACCCGGGTCGCCCGGGAGGACAGGTGCTCGGTGATTCGGTGGATGGACCCATCCTTGCCCGCCGCGTCCCGGCCCTCGAAGATGATCAGCACCTTGTCGCCGGCGGCGATGGCGTGCTGCTGGTAGCGGACGAGGGCCAGCTGCAGGCGCGGCAGGTCCCGTTCGTAGTCGTCGTCAGACGTGTCCTTGTCAGTCATGGCGCAAGCCTAGGCGGAAGCCCTGGCCGGCGTCCAGCCGCAAGCCCCAAAACGGCCCCGGTCAGTCCGTTGGGTCGGGAAGGAATTTGTCGAGGGCCAAGCGGTTCTTGTCCCTGTAGCGACGCGCATCCTCCGACCCCCCCTGGGAGGCGCGGTGGACCATACAGGCGGCGAGCCTGCGCACGTCGTGCTGGTCCACGGGGGACTCGCCACTCACGCAGTTGACCTGGGTAGCCAACTGGTCGGGGTTGCGTCCCAGCCACCGTGTCGGGCTCAGAATCTCGCCGTGTTCTGAGAACAAGAGAAGCGTTCTGTCGGCGTCAGTAGGGCGGGTGATCGCCCGGCCTCCCGGGCAAAGGCTCTTGTAGAACCGGGGAGAGGAATCCAAGGCCACCCGCTTATGAACGGGATGGCACATCGAAACCTGCACTGCCAGGGCCCCGCCAAGTGAGTCTCCCGTCACGGAGACGGGGATTGATCCGTCCCCGCGCACCTTCAGGAAGGTGGCGAGAGCCGCCCGGTTCTGGTCCTTGTTCCCGAAGATGTTCGCGGCCCAGTCGTCGCGCCCGTCCGTGCCCCGGAAGGCGATGACTTTTTCGACGATCTGCTGCCCCCGGAGGCGGTGGAAGACCCGGTACTGGTAGCCCTCAGTGCCATCGCAGGCGGGCTCAGCGCAGGATTCCGCAACAACAAAACCTTCCGGGACACCAAAATCTGGCGGCGGCTTCGGCTCGTAGGCCAAGGCCGCAAGAACGGCGTACTCATATCCCTCGGCCGCCGTCGCCTGGATGCAGCCCTGAGAATTGAAGACCTGGTTGGGGTCAGCGGGGCACGCCCTCGTCTGGTCCCGGCTCCCGAAGCTGGCGCACCCGGATAGGGCGAGGACCAGGACGGTGGCAGCAAGCATGTGGAAGCGGATCATGGCGCAGTTGTCCTGACGTAGGGAAGCCGAAGCCTGACACTGGGAAGATCCGTTGGTAACAAGGAATTCCGACAAGAAAATCACACACGCTGAAAACTGCATGCCGAGCCCGGGACCTGGTCCATGATCCGCCTCCACGTCGAAGACGCCCTCGCCGAGGGCCAGGGGCTGGTCCTACCGGACGCCCAGGGCCGCTATCTGGTTCAAGTGATGCGGCGGGGGCCGGGCGATGAGGTCCTGGTCTTCAATGGCAGGGACGGCGAGTGGCTCGCCCGGATCGCCGAAGCCGGGAAGCGCAGGACCCGTCTGGAACTGGTCCGGCGGACCCGCGTCCA
>CAIWHQ010000171.1 GCA_903912465.1 uncultured Alphaproteobacteria bacterium
ACAATCGCTTTGGTCCTGATCCGCTTGCTCAGACCACGGGCGAGATCGGGCTCTGATACGCCTCAGGAATCCTGACGGCTCCTGATCTGGCGGACCCGCCAGCGAAGGTCTAGGAGGGGGATATGAGTAGCGATCCCTGGTCCCCCACCTTTTCCAGTTCCGCCGGCCGCCGGGGCCTGTTCCGGGAGGTCGAGCCCTTTGCCCGCGGGCGGATGGCCACCGAGGGCGTCCACGAGATCTACTATGAGGACTGCGGACGCGCCGATGGCCGGCCCTGCGTCATCCTGCACGGCGGCCCCGGCGGGGCGATCAACCCCACCATGCGGCGCTTCTTCGACCCCGACCGCTGGCGGATGGTGCTGTTCGACCAGCGCGGCTGCGGCCTCTCCACCCCCAATGCCAGCCTGGAGGAGAACACCACCTGGCGTCTCATCGAGGACATGGAGCGCCTGCGCATCCGCCTCGGGATCGAGAAGTGGACCGTGTTCGGCGGCTCCTGGGGCTCGACCCTGGCCCTGGCCTACGCCATCACCCACCCCGAGCGCGTCGAGGCCCTGGTCCTGAGGGGCATCTTCACCCTCACCCAGCGTGAGGTGGCCTGGTTCTACCAGGACGGCGCCTCCATGCTCTTCCCCGACGCCTGGCAACAGTACCTGGCGCCCATCCCGCCAGAGGAGCGGGGCGACCTCCTGCACGCCTACCATCGCCGGCTGACGGGAAGCGACGAAGCCGCCAAGGCCACCGCCGCCACCGCCTGGAGCCAGTGGGAGGGGGACACCATCTCCATCCGGGGCCCCGAGGGCAGACCCGCCAAGTTCGGCGAGGTGGACTTCGCCATCGCCTTCGCCCGGATCGAGTGCCACTACTTCGTCAACCGGGGCTTCTTCCCCGAGGACGGCTGGATTCTGAAGAACGCCCATGTCCTGGCGGACATCCCCGGCTGGATCATCCAGGGCCGCTACGACGTGGTCACGCCCATGGAGACCGCCTGGGCCCTGAAGACGGCCTGGCCGAAGGCGAACTTCGAGATCGTCTGGGACGCCGGCCACGCCTCCACCGAGCCCGGCATCATCGACGGCCTGGTGCGCGCCTCCGAGGCCGCCCTGCGGCTCTGAGGCTCAGAGCCCCTTCAGCCAGGGGATCAGCCGGGCGTTGACCTCGGCGGGGCGCTCCTGCTGGGTCCAGTGACCGCATCCGTCCAGCACCTCGGCCACCTGCAGGTTGGGGACCTGGGCCCGCATCAGCTCGATCGGGTCGCCGCGCCCCATCATGTTGAAGGCCAGGTCCCGGTTGCCGGCCATGAAGAAGGCGGGCTGCTCGATCTTCCGGTCCTTGAAGGCCTGCTGCCAGGCGAAGTCCCGGTCGTGGTTGCGGTAGCGGTTGATTGGCCCGCGCAGGCCAGAGGCCTCGAACTCGGCGGTGTAGTAGTCGAGGTCCGCCTCTGTCATCCAGCCCGGGAAGGGCTCGGGATCAACCAGGCCCTGCAGCAGGGAGGCGTCGGCGGTCTTGTCATTCGGCCAGGTCCCGTCCGGGGCGTCGCCCGAGATGGCGTAGTAGAACTTGCGCAGGAAATCGCGGATGTTGGCCTCGCCTTCCGCCTCGGCCACGCCCTCCTTCTGGAAGTAAGCCTGGTAGAAGAACTTGTTCCGGGCCGTGAAGACCTCGTTGAAGACGTCGGAGAAGGACCTCTGCCCCACCCCGGTCCAGGGTACGGACAGGGCTCCGACCGCCGAGAACCGGTCCGGACGCGACAGGGCCGAGTTCCAGACCATGGGCGCGCCCCAGTCATGGCCCAGCAGGATGGCCGGCCGGCCCGGCGACAGGGCGTCGGCCACCCCCACCAGGTCCTGCACCTTGTGCGGCATGGCGTAGTCGGCGACCGGATGCGGCTTGTCCGAGCCGCCATAGCCGCGCACGTCGATGGCGCAGGCGGTGAAGCCGGCCTCGGCCACCGGGCCGATCTGGTGGCGCCAGGAGTACCAGCTCTCCGGGAAGCCATGGACCATGATCACCAGGGGGCCCTGCCCCTGCACCACCGCGCGAAGCTTCACCTCGCCCGCGTCGATCGTCGTGAATTCCACCCTCTGGTCCTCCCTTGGAGCGACCAGCAGACCCTCCCGCGCGCGCGGAGGCAAGCCCCGCGAAGGCTCAGGCGGGATTCCGGGCTAGCGTCCTGCGTCTGGTCGCTTAGACTCATAGGGACTCGGTCGCCACTCCCGGCGAGGCCGGCCCACCCCCGAGGACCCTGCCCCCATGTCCGCCAGCGACGCGACAGACGCGGGTTCGCCCAAGGCTCCGGCCGACGCTCAGACCGGCTTTCCCAGCTACCTCTTCACCCAGGGCGCCTGGTTCCTCGCCTTCGGTCTGCAGATGGTCCTGTTTCCCTATCTGGTCCGCGTGGTCCTGCAGGAGAACGAGATCCGCTTCGGCCTCGCCCAGATGTCGATGCAGCTGCCCACCGTCCTGCTGATCCTGCTGGGCGGCTATGCCGCAGACCGGACGGATACGCGCCGGGTCGTCCAGATCGGATGCGCCCTGTGCGCCGCGAGTTTCCTGGGTCTCGGCGTCTTCGTGGCCAGCGGCCATCTCACCTACGCCACCCTGATCATCTACGCCCTGGGCATCGGGACCATCGGGGCCTTTGTCACCCCGGCCCGGGACGCCCTCCTCAGCCGCGTGGCGCCCGGCGGCGTGCAACAGGCCGTGGGATTGGCGTCGCTGGCACAGTTCGGCGGGCAGATCCTGGGAATGGCGGTGGCCACGGCGGCGCCGATCCTGGGCCTGCCGGCCCTCTTGTTCGGACAGGCCGCCATGATGGCGGTGGCGGCTGGCGCGGCCAGCCGGATCCGGCCCCGTCCCACAGGTCCCCCAAGAATCCGCGAGGGCAGCGTGCTGGGGTTCGTGGCCAGCGAGATCAGCGGAGGCTTCCGCGCCGCCGCCGCCTCGCCGGTGATCGCCCCGGTCATCCTCTGCGCCATTGGCATGGGCATCTGCTTCATGGGTGCGTTTGCGGTGCTCCTGCCGCTGATCGTCCAGAGCTATTTTCCGGCCGACCTGGCCGGGCCGGAGCGAACCCGCATCGCCACTGCGCTGGGCGTGTTCAGCCTCACCTTCTGGATCGGCTCGATCCTGTCGGCGACCCTCCTGCTCCGGGTGGGCCATATCCGGCGCAAGGGGCGGGTCTACCTGGCGTCGCTCTTCACCGGGGCGAGCGTCCTGGTTCTCTGCAGCCTGCCCATGCCCTTCTGGCTGCTGTGTGTCCTCAACTTCGTCTGGGGCCTGGGCGGTGGCGTGGCCATGACCCTCGGCCGTGGACTGGTTCAACACTACGCCCCGCCCGACAAGGTGGCGCGAATCCTCTCGATCTTCACCCTGGGAACCATGGGCGGCGCCCCCGCTGGCGCCGTGCTCTACGGCGTCCTGGCCCATGCCATCGGCCCCCACGCCGCCATCCTGTTCCCAGGGCTGGGAATGC
The DNA here is from genome assembly GCA_903912465.1 of uncultured Alphaproteobacteria bacterium. Lineage (GTDB taxonomy): Bacteria > Pseudomonadota > Alphaproteobacteria > Caulobacterales > Caulobacteraceae > Phenylobacterium. The sequence continues at coordinate 3,476 of CAIWHQ010000171.1, forward strand.
TGGTGATCGTCGGTGCCGTGACGGCCCTCTCCAGGCTCTGGCACCTGGACGAGGCGCTGCCCGTGGCAGGCGCGACGACCTAGATCAGCGAACTCCTGGACCCGGTGACATCGTCATAGCGATGGACCCGCACGGCCTGGACCCGG
>CAIWHQ010000172.1 GCA_903912465.1 uncultured Alphaproteobacteria bacterium
AGGGCCGCGTCGGAGCCGATGATCCGCAGGCGCAGGGCATTGGAGGCGCCGATGGCCACCTGGCTGGCCCAGAGCTGGCCGCGGACCCCGCCCGGCCAGCGCAGGCGGACCTGGACGTCATCATCGAGCCGGCGGCCGGCCACGAAGCGCGAGGTCTCGGCGCTGACCGCCTCGGCCCTAAGCCCGGTGACGAAGCCCGCCAGGTGGTAGGCGTGGGTGGCGATGTCGCCCAGGGCGCCGCCGGCCCCGGCCCGCTCGGGGTCGCCCCGCCAGTCCGCCTGCTTGTTACCGGACAGGTCCCGGGCCAGCCAGTCCTGGGCGTACTCGGCCTGGATGACCCGCAGGTCCCCCAGGAGGCCCCCGGCCACCATGTCCCGGGCCTGCCGGACCATGGGATAGCCGCTGTAGTTGTGGGTCAGGACCAGGGTCCCGCCGGTGCGCGCCGCCGCCGCCTCCAGGGCCAGGGCATCGGCCAGGCGGCTGGTCAGGGGCTTGTCGCAGATCACCGCCACCCCCGCCTCCAGGAAGGCCAGGGCCGGGGCGAAGTGCAGGTGGTTGGGGGTGACAATGGCCACGGCGTCCAGCCGGTCCGGCCGGGCGGCCTCTGACCGGGCCATCTGCGCCCAGTCGCCGTAGCAGCGGTCGGCGGCCAGGCCGAGGGACAGGCCAAAGTCCCGGGACCGGGCCGGATCGGCGCTGAAGGCGCCGGCGACCAGGGTCCAGCGGTCGTCCAGGCGGGCGGCCATGCGGTGGACAGCGCCGATGAAGGCCCCCTCCCCGCCGCCGACCATGCCGAGCCGCAGGCGCGCCTCAGCGATCAAGGCCGAGCATCCGGCGGTTGGCGGCGGCGTCGACGCCTGTGGCGACGAAGTCGTCGAAGCTCTTGCCGGTCACGTTGATGATGTGGTCGCGGATGAAGGGTGCCCCTTCCCGGGCCCCGTCCTCGGGCGCCTTGAGGGCGCACTCCCACTCCAGCACCGCCCAGCCCTCGTAGCCGTACTGGGCGAACTTGGAGAAGATGGCGCGGAAGTCGACCTGGCCGTCTCCGAGGGAGCGGAAGCGGCCGGCGCGCTCCTTCCAGGGCTGGTAGCCGGAATAGACCCCCTGGCGCCCGGTGGGCCGGAACTCGGCGTCCTTCACGTGGAACATCCGGATCCGCTCATGGTAGAGGTCGATGTACTCCAGATAGTCCAGCTGCTGCAGGACGAAATGGCTGGGGTCGTAGAGCAGGCAGGCCCGCGGGTGGTAGTCCACCCGGTCCCAGAACATCTCCACCGTCGCCCCGTCGAACAGGTCCTCGCTGGGATGCACCTCGTAGCAGAGGTCGACACCCGCCTCCTCGTAGGCGTCGAGGATGGGCCGCCAGCGTCGGGCCAGTTCGTCGAAGGCCTCTTCCACCAGGCCGGCGGGACGCTGGGGATAGGGATAGAAATAGGGCCAGGCCAGGGAGCCCGAGAAGGTGACGCTGGCGGGCAGGCCCATCCGGCGCGAGGCCTTGGCCCCCATCAGGACCTGTTCCACCGCCCAGGCCTGCCGGGCAGCGGGATTGCCGCGCACGGCGGAGGGGACCCCGCCATCGAACATCTCGTCATAGGCCGGGTGGACCGCCACCAGCTGGCCCTGGCTGTGGGTGGACAGCTCCGAGACCTCCAGGCCGAGGTCGGCCAGCCTGCCCTTGACCTCGTCGCAGTAGGCGTCGCTCTCGGACGCCAGCTTCAGGTCGAACAGGCGGCGATCCCAGGTGGGGATCTGGACCCCCTTGTACCCCATGTCCGCCACCCACTTTCCAAGGGCGGGCAAGGTGTTGAACGGCGCCTCGTCCCCGGCGAACTGGGCGAGGAAAATTCCTGGTCCCTTCATGGTCACTCCCCGATCTGTCATTGCTTCGCAGGCAAACTAGCACGCCCGGCGCACAGGGCGAGGGGGGCCTTCAGAGGTCCCGCAGCAGGGCCCGCACGGGCGAGGCGTCGGCACCGGAGAGGCGCAGGGGCGGGGCGATCAGCTCGTATCGGCCGTCCGGGACTCCGTCGAGGACCAGGCCCTCAAGGACGGCCATGTGCCACCGGCCGAGGGCCTGGTGGCTGACGAGGTCCTTGGCGTCCTCCGGGTCCAGGGAGGGCCCGTCGATCCCCAGCAGGCGGACGCCGGCCCCGCCAAGGGCCTCCACCAGGTCCGGGGCGGGCGTGCGGAAGCGCTCCGGCCAGGCGTCATGGGGAAAGGCCTCGAAGGTGCGCAGCAGGACGCGGCGGGTTCCCGGCGCCAGGCGCGGCAGGACCTCCTCGGGGCCGATGCGGTCAGGCCCCTGCGTCACCGAGACCAGCTGGGCGGGCCCCAGGTAGGGGACGAGGTCCACCGCGTCGATGGCCGCGCCGGCGGGATCGAAGTGCAGGGGGGCGTCAGCGTGGGCACCGGAATGGGTCGACAGGGTCAGGCGCGAGACGTTCACCGGGCACCCATCCGACAACACCCAGGTCCGCTCCAGGCCGAAGGGCGTATCGCCGGGCCAGACCGGCAGGTCGGGCCGCAAGGGCTGGGAGATATCGTAGAGCCGGCGGCCGGCTTCGTCCCGGGGCCCGCTCATGTGACCCTCTGCTTGGCGGCGAAGGCGGGATCGCGCCAGGCGCCGGTCTCCATCACCCGGGTGAAACGCTCCGCCGCCACCCAGACGTCGGCCCGGCTCAGGAAGAGGGGGGAGAAGCCCAGCCGCATCAGATCCGGGGCGCGAAAGTCGCCGATCACTCCGGCGGCGATCAGGGCCTGCACCACCGGATAGGCGTGCGGGTGGGCAAAGGACAGGTGGCCGCCCCTCGCCTCCGCGCGATCCGGGGAGACAAGGCGGAAGCCGTGGGTCGAGAGGGCGGGTCCCGCCCGGCGCTCGAAGAGGCTGGACAGAGCCCGCGACCGGGCCAGGAGGGCGGCGGGATCGAGGCCCTCGAAGACCTGCAGGGCGGCATGCAGGGCGGTCAGGGACAGGATGGGCGGCGTTCCCGCCATCAGCCGGGCCGCCCCCGGGGCCGGGGCGTAGCCGGGCTCGAAGGCGAAGGGCCGGGCGTGCCCCATCCAGCCGGACAGGGGACTGGCAAAGGCGGCGTGGTGACGGCGGGCCAGGAAGGCGAAGGCCGGGGCGCCCGGGCCGCCGTTCAGGTATTTGTAGCCGCAGCCCACCGCCATGTCCGCGCCGGCGGCGTTCAGGCCGACGGGCGCCAGGCCCGCCGTGTGGCTGAGATCCCAGAGGGTCAGGACCCCCGCCTCCGAGGCCCGGCGGGTCAGGCCGGACAAGTCGGCCAGGGCGCCGGTGCGGTAGTCCGCGTGGCTCATGAGCAGCAGGGTGACGTCGCCCGACAGGGCCTGCGGAAGCGCCTCCCTTGAAACGGTCTGTATGCGGATGTCTGGCCGGATCGCCGCCAGGCCCTGAAGCATGTAGCCGTCGGTGGGAAAATCGCCCTCGACCCCCAGCAGGACCTTCCGGTCCGGCCTCAGGGCCAGGGCCCCGGCCGCCAGCTTGAACAGGTTGACCGAGACCGAGTCCGCGCAGGCGACTTCGTCGGGGTCGGCGCCGATCAGGGGGGCGATGCGGGCGGCGGTGCGGTCTGGCAGGCCGATCCAGTCGTCGGTGTTCCAGCCGCGCACGAGGGAGCGGCCCCACTCGGCCGCTGTCGCGCGGCGGACCGCCACCTCCGATGCCCGCGGCAGAGGTCCCAGGGAGTTTCCATCCAGGTAGATCACGCCGGCGGGCAGGCGGAAGCGCCGGGCCAGGGCCGACAGCGGGTCGGCCCGGTCCCGTCGGCGGCAGGCGGCAAGGCTGTCCGGAACCGTCTCGGGGGCGAACTCTGGGGCGAACTCTGGGGCGAACTCCGGGTCTGGC
>CAIWHQ010000173.1 GCA_903912465.1 uncultured Alphaproteobacteria bacterium
CTCGGTCCGGGCGGCGCCGAGATCGGCGGTCTGGTCCCAGAGCTCCTCGGTCAGGAAGGGCATGACCGGGTGAAGCAGCTTGAAGATCACATCCAGGACCCAGGCGGCCGTGGCCCGGCTCTCGGCCTGGGCGGCCGGATCAGCGCCGTTCAGGACCGGCTTGGACAGCTCGACATACCAGTCGCAGTAGGTGTTCCAGATGAAACGATAGAGAAGATTGGCCGCCTCGTCGAAGCTGCAGCCGGCGATGGCCTCGGTCACCGCCGCAGAGGTGCGGGCCGTCTCGCCGATGATCCAGCGGTTGACCGCCCCCTTGGCGGACGCCGGGTCAAAGCCCTCGACGCGGACGCAGCCATTGACCTGGCAGAACCGCGATGCATTCCAAAGCTTGGTACCGAAATTCCGATAACCTTCAATGCGCTGGGTCGAGAGCTTGATGTCTCTTCCCTGCCCTGACATGGCCGTCAGGGTGAACCTCAGGGCGTCTGCACCATAGCTGTCGATGAGGTCCAGGGGGTCCATGACATTGCCCTTGGACTTGGACATCTTCTTGCCGGAGGCGTCCCGGACCAGGGCGTTGAAAAACACCCGGCGGAAGGGGACCTCTCCGGTGAAGTGCATCCCCAGCATCATCATCCGGGCGACCCAGTAGAAGATGATGTCGAAGCCGGTCACCAGGGTGTGGGTCGGATAGAACCGCTTCAGGTCGGCGGTCTCCTCAGGCCATCCTAGGGTCGAGAAGGGCCAGAGCCCCGAGGAGAACCAGGTATCGAGGACGTCCTCGTCCTGTCGCAGGGGCGTCTCGGCGCCGTAGTGGGCGGCGGCGGCGGCCCGAGCTTCAGCTTCGCTTTCCTCCACGAAGACAGCGCCGTCGGGTCCGTACCAGGCCGGGATCCGGTGGCCCCACCAGAGCTGGCGCGAGACGCACCAGGGCTCGATGTTCCGCATCCACTCGAAGTAGGTCTTCGACCAGGCGGCGGGTTCCAGGACGGTGCGGCCGTCTTCGACCGCGGCGATGGCAGGCTTGGCCAGGGTGGCGGCGTCCACGAACCACTGGTCGGTCAGGTAGGGCTCAACGACGACACCGGAGCGGTCGCCGTGCGGAACCACATGGCGGGTCGGGTCGATGCCGCGCAGCAGTTCCAGGGCCTCGAACTCGGCGACCACCTTCTTGCGGGCGACAAAGCGGTCGAGGCTGCGATAGGCCTCGGGCGCTGCATCGCTGATGCAGCCGAAATCGTCGAGGATGTTGATCATCTCCAGGCCGTGGCGCTTGCCGACCTGGAAGTCGTTGAAGTCATGGGCCGGGGTGATTTTCACCGCCCCCGACCCCTTCTCGGGATCGGCGTAGTCGTCGGCGACGATGGGGATCAGGCGGCCGACGATGGGCAGCCGGACCTGCTTGCCCACCAGGTGGGCATAGCGCTCGTCCTTGGGGTTCACCGCCACGGCAGTGTCACCCAGCATGGTCTCGGGCCGGGTCGTAGCCACAACGATCTCGCCCGAGCCGTCCTCCAGAGGATAGGCGAAGCGCCAGAAGTGGCCGTCGACCTCGCGCTGTTCGACCTCCAGGTCGGAGATTGCGGTCTGGAGGTGGGGGTCCCAGTTCACCAGCCGCTTGTCGCGATAGAGCAGGCCCTGCTTGTGGAGGGTGACGAAGACCTTGCGGACGGCGGCGCTGAGCCCCTCGTCCAGGGTGAAGCGCTCGCGGCTCCAGTCGCAGGAGGCGCCTAGCCGGCGCAGCTGGCGGGTGATGGTCCCACCGCTCTCGGCCTTCCAGGCCCAGACCCGCTCAAGGAAGGCCTCGCGCCCCATGTCGCGCCGGCCAAGATTGCCCTCGGCAGCCAGCTGGCGCTCAACCACCATCTGGGTGGCGATGCCGGCGTGATCCGTCCCTGGCAACCAGAGGGCCGCCTTGCCCCGCATCCGCTCGAACCGGATGAGCACGTCCTGAAGGGTGTTGTTAAGGGCGTGACCGATGTGCAGCGAGCCCGTCACATTGGGCGGCGGTATGACCACGGAGAAGGGCTCAGCCGACGGATCGTCGGTTGGCGAGAAGGCGCCTGAGGCCTCCCATCGGGCATAGAGCCGGGGCTCGGCGGTCTTGGGGTCGAATGTCTTGTCAAGCATGGCGGTTTCCGGAGCGGACCCGTAACGGAAGGGCCGCTCGCGTCAAGTGAAGTCATGGAAACCGGCGGGCCGGCCAGCCTGCAACCCGGTCTCAA
>CAIWHQ010000174.1 GCA_903912465.1 uncultured Alphaproteobacteria bacterium
GCGATGGTCGCCCCGCCGGTGATGGCCTCGACGCCCCGCATGCGCGCCGTGAAGGACGGATACATGGCCGGCTCGACGCCGATCACCCGGCAGTTCGGGTTGATGGACTTGGCCACGGTGGCGCAGCCGGCGATCAGGCCGCCGCCGCCGATGGGCACGGGCAGGACCTCGATGTCCGGCTGCTCCTCGAACATCTCCAGGGCCACCGTGCCCTGGCCGGCCATGACCTTCAGGTCATCGAACGGGTGGACGAAGGTCAGCTCGCGCTCATCGCAGAGCTTCCGCGCGATGGCCGCGGATTCATCGTAGGTGTCGCCCTCCTGCACCACCTCGGCGCCAAACGCCCGGGTCTGCTGCACCTTCACGAAGGGGGTCGAGCGCGGCATGACGATGGTCACGGGGATCCCCAGCCGGGCGGCATGGTAGGCCAGACCCTGGCTGTGGTTGCCGGCCGAGGCGGCGATGACGCCCCGCCGGGACTCGTTGTCCGACAGCTGGAGCAGGGTGTTGAGGGCGCCGCGCTCCTTGTAGGCGGCCGTGAACTGCAAGTTCTCGAACTTCACCCAGACCTCGGCCCCGGTGATTTCCGAGAGGGTCTGGGACTTGCGCATGGGCGTGCGCTCGACCCGGCCGGCGATACGCTCGGCGGCGGCGCGGACATCAGCGAGGGAGAGGCTCATGGCGGACCTGCGGCTTTCAGGGGTCTTCCCTAGTCGCTCCGCCCGAAAAGGGAAAGCACCGCCGCCGACAGGGTCAGGCGGGCGGATCAAACTCGCTCACCCAGTGGCCAGGCGCGACAGCCTCCAGCCGGGGGCGGTAGACCGGGGTCTGGCCCCGGCGTGAAGGCAGGAAGCGCAGGGCACCCTCGGGATCGAGAGGGCTCGGAAGCTCCCCGGTCAGGCGCACCCGGGGACGCCGCCGCTCGACGGCAGGATCGGGGATCAGGGCGGCGGACAGCAGGGCGCGGGTGTAGGGGTGACGGGCGTCCTCGAAGATGCGGTCGGCCGGCGCCAGCTCCACCACCCGGCCCAGGTAGAGAACCATCACCCGGTGGCTGATCTCCCGAACCACGGCCAGGTCATGGCTGATGAACATCATGGCCATGCCGAACTCCCCCTGGAGGTCGATCAGCAGGTCGATGATCTGGGCGCGGATCGAGACGTCGAGGGCCGAGACCGCCTCGTCGCAGACCACCACCCGGGGTTTCAGGATCATGGCCCGGGCGATGCCGACTCTCTGGTTTTGCCCCCCGGACAGTTCGTGCGGATAGCGGTTGATCAGGTCCGCGGACAGGCCGACCCGCTCCATCATGGCGCGGACCGCGGTCTCCCGGCCCCGCCGGTCGAGGTCGGGCCGGAAGATGCCCAGGGGCTCGGCGATGGAATCGCCCACCGGCATCCGGGGGTCGAGGCTGGCGAGGGGGTCCTGGAAGACGATCTGCAGGTCGCGGCGGGCGGCGCGCAGGGCCTCCCGGTCCGCCTCGGGAATGTCCCGGCCCAGCAGGGTGACGGCACCGGCTGTGTGGGGGATCAGGCGCAGGACCGCCCGGGACAGGGTGGACTTGCCGCAGCCGCTCTCGCCCACCACGCCCAGGGTTTCGCCCTGCCGGATCTCCAGGCTGACGCCGTCCACGGCCCGGAGCTCGGCCTTCCGGCCGAACAGGCCCTGGCGGACGGGGAACCAGACCTTAAGGTCCTCCGCTTCGACGGCGAGGGGCGCGTCCGCGAGGACGGGCGCCGGGCTGGGGCGGCCTCCGCGGTCCGGCCGGTCGAGACGGGGCGCGGCCTCCAGCAGGTTCCGGGCATAGTCGGTCCGGGGGCGGGCGAAGACCTCGGCGGCGGGACCGGCCTCGACATAGGCGCCGTCCTTCATCACGCAGACCCGGTCGGCCAGGCGCGCCACCACCCCCATGTCGTGGGTGATCAGGACAAGGCCGGCACCGCTCTCCCGGGCCAGCTCCTCCATGAGGTCGAGGATCTCCGCCTGGACCGTCACGTCGAGGGCTGTGGTGGGTTCGTCGGCGATCAGCAGGCGGGGTGCGCAGGCCATGGCACCGGCGATCATCACCCGCTGGCGCATGCCGCCGGACAGCTCATGGGGATACTGGTCCAGCCGACGGGCCGCATCGGGGATACGGACCCGGTCCAGCCAGCGCAGGGCCTCAGCCCGGGCCTCCCTTGCCGACAGGCCCCGCCCGCGGCGGAGGGGCTCGCCCAGCTGATCGCCGATCCGCAGGTGCGGGGTCAGGGCGGTCAGGGGATCCTGGAAGATCATGCCCATGCCAGTGCCCCGGATGTCGTTGAGCACCCGGTTGGGCGCCCCGAGGATCTCCTGGCCCTCGAAGCGGACCGACCCGGTCGCCCGGCCGTTGGGTGCCAGCAGGCCCATGACCGCCATGAAGGTCTGGCTCTTGCCGGAGCCGCTCTCGCCCACCACCCCCAGGGTCTCGCCGGGCAGGACCTCGAGCGAAACGCCCCGGACCGCCGGCACCGACCCGTCCCGGGTCTGGAAGTCGATGTGCAGGTCCTCGATGGTCAGGACGGGGCTCGGGGGCGTTGGCGTCACGGGGCGCTCCGCTGGGGTTCGGCCGAACATAGGGCGAGAGGCGCAGAAGGGAAATCGCCAGACGCCGGGAAGGCCGCTAGACTGACACGCGTGACCCGACCGCTCCGGCCCGCCCTGTTCCTCGACCGCGACGGCGTCCTCAACGAGGACCGCGGCTATGTCCACCGCTGGGAGGACTTCTGCTGGATCCCGGGCGCCCGGGAGGCGGTGGCGGCCTTCAACGCCCGCAACTGGTGGGTCTTCGTGGTCACCAACCAGTCAGGGGTCGGGCGGGGCTACTATCCCGAAGCGGATGTCCTCGCTCTGCATGCCCGGATGGAAGCGGACCTGGCGGCGGCGGGGGCGCGGATCGACGCCTTCTACCATTGCCCCTTCCATCCCGAGGCCCTCGAGGACCGCTATCGCCACCCCGACCCGCCGGACCGCAAGCCCAACCCCGGCATGCTCCTGCGCGCCATGGCCGACTGGCCGGTGGACGCCGCGCGCTCGGTCATGGTGGGAGACAAGGCCATCGACCTGGAGGCTGGCCAGCGGGCGGGTGTGCGCAGCCTCCTCTTCCCGGGCGGTAACCTGGAGGCCTTCCTCGCCGCAGAGCTCGACAGGGACTGAAGGGGCGCATTGACCCGTTCCTTCCGTCGCTGCAAACGGAAGGGATGAGCGATGCCAATCCCGACTTGCCCAATCCTAACCTGGACGCCGCCGCCGCCATGGCGACCGAGGTCCCCCAGGCCGCCGCCCTGGGCTTCCAGATGGTCTCAGCCAGCGATGCCCGGGGGGTCATGCACGTGCCCTGGCGCGAAGACCTGGTGGGCGACCCCGACACCGCCGTCATTGCCTCAGGGGTGGTGACTTCCCTGCTCGACCACTGCTGCGGCATGGCCATCACCGCCGCCACGGGCGAGCGGCGGCCCACCGCCACCCTCGACCTTCGCATCGACTACATGCGCCCCGCCGCCTCCAGGGCCGGGGTCACGGTGGAGGCCCACTGCTACCACATGACCCGGTCCATCGCCTTCGTACGGGCCCACGCCTGGGACGCCGACCCGGCCGATCCCATCGCCACCGCCCAGGCCGCCTTCATGCTGGCCGGACCAGTGGGACCCGGAACGGGAGGCGCGGCGTGACACCCGAGGACCCCCTCAAGGCCTTCCTGGCGCGCGCGCCCTATATCCGTTTCCTGGGCATGACCGCCGAACTGGCGGGCGACGAGCTGACCGGGATCCTGCCCTTCTCGCCCCACCTGATCGGCAATACCCTCCTGCCGGCCCTGCATGGTGGGGTGATCGGCGGCTTCCTGGAGATGACCGCCCTGGCCCAGCTGGCCGTCACCCAGTCGACCCCCCGGGTGCACAAGACCATCGATGTGACCATCGAGTACCTGCGCCCGGGCCGGGCCCTGACCACCTACGCCCGGGCCGACCTGCGCAAGGTGGGCCGCCGGATCGCCAACGTCCACGTGGAGGCCTGGCAGGAAGCCCGAAGCCAGCCCATCGCCGCCCTCCGAGGCCACTTCATGCTGGCCGAGGACTAGGCTGCGGTTGCAGGTCGACCCAGACCAGACTAAGTCTTGTGGACTAAGTCCGGAGGCGACGACGTGAAGAC
>CAIWHQ010000175.1 GCA_903912465.1 uncultured Alphaproteobacteria bacterium
CGGACAGGGCCGGCGATGCGGTTCAGGCGGATCAGGCCGTCGGCCTCCCCCTCGGCCCGCCAGCCGGGCAGGACGGCGACCTGGGTGTCATCGCGTACGATGAGGGCCGGGCCATCAATCCGGGACAGGGCGGCGGCCTCCACAACGGGTGCGGAGAGGACCTGCGACCGGCAGGTCATCTGCATGACGCCCTGTGAGGTCCCGCTGGGGGTGGAGGTGGGGGGCAGAGCGTCCCGGGTGGGTCCCGCTGGCAGGGGGGGGGACTGTCACCTCCACGGCCTCCACCTCGACCCTGGCAATGCGGACCGCCCGGTCGGGTTCGGTGAAGCCGAACAGCCGGCGGTGGGCGCCCTCGAAGGCCTCCCGGACATCATTCTCAGGTCCCGGCTCCACGGACAGGACGGCGTCGGCGCCATCGTAGCGCAGGCCGAGGCAGACCTGGACCTCGCCACCGTCGACCCCCTGGGCAGCCAGGCCTGCGAGGGCCTCCGCGCCGAGGCGGGCGGCGAGGTCCGACGCAGCGGCCAGCCCCCCTGCGTCGAGGGGTGTCTCCAGCCCGGCCTGCAGAAGGACCGTGGGCCGGGCCTGACCCATCCCCCAGGCCGACAGGACGCTGCCCCGGCCCGGGCAAAGCACCTCGTCCATGCCCAGGGCCTCGGCCACATCGCAGGCCACCTGGCCCGCCGCGCCGCCGAAGGCGACGAGGGCGTGGTCGCGGGGATCGAAACCGCGCTCGGTGGACATGCGCCGCACCGCCTGGGCGGTCTGCTCGACGGCCACGGCCAGGAAGCCCTCGGCCGCGGCTTCAGGCCCGGCCAGGCCCATCCGCGCCGCCAGGCCTGCAAGGGCCACCCGAGCTGCCGCCGCATCCAGGGGGGCGTCGCCACCCGGCCCGAAGACGGCAGGAAACCGCGCCGGGTCCAGCCGGCCGAGTACCAGGTTGGCGTCGGTGACTGTGGCTGGCCCGCCGCGCCCATAGGCGGCCGGCCCGGGATCGGCGCCGGCGCTGGCCGGTCCCGCCCGCGCCCGGTCGCCATCGAAGTGAAGGATGGAGCCGCCGCCGGCCGCCACCGTCTCGACGTCCACCATGGGCGTGCGCAGGCGCACCCCAGCCACCTGGGCAGTCTCACGCCGCTCCAGCACCCCGGCGAAGCGGCAGACATCCGTGGAGGTGCCGCCCATGTCGAAGCCCAGGACCGCCCGGGTCCCCGCCGCCCGGGCCGTCGCGGCCACGCCGGAGACCCCGCCGGCGGGACCGGACAGGACCGCATCCCGCCCGCGAAAGGCCGAGGCCCGGACAAGTCCGCCGGCCGACGTCATGAACCAGAGGGGCACCCCGCCCACAGCGGACTGGACCTGGTCCACATAGGCCCGCAGCACCGGGGTCAGGCAGGCGTCCGCCACCGTCGTCTCGGCCCGGGGCAGGAAGCGCGGCAGGGGCGAGACCTCGTGCGAGAGGGCGACGAAGGGGATGCCGGCTTCCCGGGCCAGGCGTCCGGCCAGGATCTCGTGCGCCGGGTTGAGGTCGGCGTGCAGGAAGGCCACGGCGGCGGCCTCGTAACCGGGCGGCAGGTCGGCCAGCTGCGCCGCCAGGGCCGCAGGGTCCATGGGCTCGATCACCGCACCGTCGGCGGCCAGGCGCGCATCCACCTCCAGGACCCCGGCGAACAGGGGCTCGGGGCGACGGATGTCGAGGGCGAAGAGGTCCGGGCGGGACTGGTCGCCGATCCGCAGGGCGTCGGCGAAGCCGCGGTTGGTGATCAGGAGGGTGCGGGCGAAGCGCCGCTCCAGGAGGGCGTTGGTGGCCACGGTCGTGCCCATGCGGATGGCCTCGACCCGGTCGCCGGGGAAGGGCGCATCGGGCGCAACCCCCATCAGCCGCCTCATGCCTTCGACGGCAGAGTCCGCCCAGGTCGGCGAGGCCGACAGGAGCTTGGCGGTTACCTCCCGGCCGTCGTCGGTCCGCCCCACCACGTCGGTGAAGGTCCCGCCCCGGTCGATCCAGAAGGTCCAGCGCGCTTCCAAGGGGGGCCTCCGCCGCCGCTCACCTGGGCTTAAGACCACACCGGGGAAAGCCGCGTCCAGTGGCGGCCGTGCCCGGGAGGGTCCGTCTGTCGAAAACGTAACAATCCCGACGTCGTCACCCTGTATATTGATCACGTCATGAAGGGAGCGCGCCGTCGGTTCGGCGCGGCGGGATTGGGGCGCTGACATGGGCTTCTGGAGCAGGATCGCGGCCCTGGCCGTCCGCCGCCCGGATGCGGGCGACTGTGACTGCCCGCCCGGCCCGCCGGGGGCAGACCCGGCCTTCTCCACGGCGGTGACCGCCCTCGGCGCCAAGCTGGCCAAGGCCGATGGCCGCGCCCGGGTCTCGGAATTCGACGCCTTCGCCGAAGTCTTCTCCCCGGAGGCGGCCTCCGAGGGCAATGTCCAGCGCCTCTATGAGCTGGCCCGGCAGACCACCCACGGCTACGAGAGCTATGCCCGCCAACTGGCAAGCCGCTACCGCAACTGTCCCGGCCTGCTCGAGGACGTTCTGGACGGCCTGTTCCACATCGCCGGCGCTGATGGAGCGGTCACCGACGACGAGGAAGCCTACCTGGAGCGGGTGGCCGAGCTGTTCGGCTTTGGTCCCCTGTCCTACCGCCGGATCCGAGCCACCCATCTGGGAACCCCCGATGGCGACCCCTACGCCGTACTCGACGCCCCGCACGACGCCTCGGACGCGGACCTGAAGGCGGTCTGGCGCCGCCGCATCGCCGACGCCCACCCGGACCGTATCCACGCCCTGGGCCTGCCTGAGGAATACCTCGACATTGCCCACGCAAAGTCCGCCGCCCTCAACGCCGCCTACGACGCCATCCGCCGCGAGCGGCTGGAGATCGCCACGGCGCGGGGGTAGGGGCGAGCTTCAGCAGCCTGCGACACCCCCCGCATTGGGCGCGGGGCGATGATGGGAGCGTCAGCGCGGAAGACACTTTCCCGGTGTCAGGCGTCCCTGAGAGTCGGATTTGGCCCCACAGAAGATCATCGCCATCGCATTGGGGCTCTTGAACACTTCGGTCGGACGATCCCGGGGGTAGGGCGGCGCCTGATGGGCACGGGGGTATCCCACTCCGGGCCGGGCGAGGGTCTGAAGGGCCAGTTCGTTGTCGTGTGCGTCCAAGGGGTTCGAACCCAGCCTCAGGATCTGCGGTGTGTTGCGGTGGAGCACGCTGATGAAGCTGATGTCCTTCGGGCCCTGGCCCGTCCGTCCGCCCATCAGGGAGTAGCCTAGGATGTCGCCCGGATCGAAGAACCCGACCACCTTGAGCGGCCGAATCTCGTCCATCGCGTTCTGAGCGGACATCGACATGCCGGACTTTTGGGCTTTCCGGGTCCCGGAGTCCTTGGGGGCCCGGCAGTCTGCTGTCAGGAATCCAGGCAGGGACTTGGGGCAGCCAGGCGCCTGGGCTTCCCTAGCGGCCGGCGGCGCTGTTCCCGTCACCCCGGGGCTGGTCGCCTGGGGCCCCTTGACCTCTGCGATCCCAAGAAGCGGCAGCTGGTTCGCCGCCATGAAGAAGGTATCGGTCACCTTGCGGGTCGCCACCAGGGCCATGGTCGGGGTACCCGGGTTTAGATCAGCCTCTTGTTTCTTTTTCCCTGAGGCCGGCGCGCTCAGAACATCGAAGAGCATCCGGCTGCCCAGGCTGTGCGATATGAACGAGATGCGGACATTCCTTTCCAGCAGGGACTGAGCGCCATTTTTGTCCAGGCAGTCTGAGGGACTGAGGGAAATTGCGCTGTTGTGCTGGGCCGTTGTGACCGACCTTCCCGCAGCTTCTCGCAACATGATGCAGACCGCAGAGGACATTCCCTCCTTCAAGGCTCCACCGGCCGGACCCAGGTAGGCGGCAACGTCGCTCAGCCCTTCATTCACGATGCTTGTCTTGAGTCCGCGCGTCAGGCTTCCCGCCGTCCATCCGGCGAAACCCGTCTGCAGTCCGGCGAGGTCATGCTCGAGGAAGGGCCGCTGGAGAAGCCAGAGGTCGTCGTGCCAAAGATAGCTGTAGACCACCACCCGGCTCACCCCGTCGGCATGAATGAACCGGTCGATCCGGTACTGGCCGAAGTGATCGTAGAGGCAGGGCGGCTGAAGTGCGGCGCCACCTTCACAGGACAGGGCCTCCCCCTCGAACTCGTGGACCTTGGCGGTCGGTGCATTGATCCAGCGCGACTCCGCCGGGGTCGTCTCCAGGGAGTAGCCCGCCTGTTGCAGGGCCAGAGTGACGGGCTGGATAAGCACCGACTTCACATCGGTCATTCCCATGCCGTGGGTGTGGAAGATGTAGCGGACAGCCGGCGTCGCCTTCCCCGAACCCTTCAGAATTCCGGGGAAGGCCTCACCTCCAGCCGCCTCCCGGATGTCAGCCGGGTTCTCCAGCTTCGCCTGGTGCTGGGTGGTGGTGCAGCCGGTGATCACCAGGCCGCCGAGGATGGCGGCGGCAAGGGCGAGGGCGCGGATCATCAGAAGGCTCCGGGTGCGGAAGCGGGAGTGGCGGACAGCCCCGACCCGCACATTGAGGGTGGCAGGCCGCGGAGGATGCAGCTCATGGCGCGGCCGCGGACTTCGCCGTAGGTCGTGACAAGTCTGGTGTCGAAGCGGGTCCAGATGCGGGCGGTCTCGCCGCTTGCGGCGTCGAAGGCACGGGAAAAGTTCTCCCCCACTGCGCCGCGAGGGGGGTCCGGCTCCCGCGACGCGGGGTCCGGCCGGTGATCCTTGTTGAGGTCGGCATGGCGCGTCCTGCCGTGACAGAAGGCGGCTTCCGGCAAGAAGACAAAGCAGCCGGACATCAGGCCGGGGGGAGGGGGCTCGTCCCCTTCCGCCGCCAGCCAGTCGATCGGCCCGGAGCCACCGAGGCCCTGGGGGTTGTGGATCGTGACGTCTTCCGGCTTGACCGGCTGGTCGACCCAGTTGGTGTGGGAATAGAAGTCCTGGGCGGCGTGCAGGGCGCGGCCGAGGTGAAAGTCCACGTCGCAGAGTGCGGTGCGGGGGCGCAGGACCCGCCAGGCGCAGTCCCGTACGTCCCGAGTGGGCGCGCCGCGGGCGTCGACGAGGCCGTCTGCCGCCGCAAGGGCCAGATCGAGGTTCTCCCGGATCCATTTTCTGCAGGCCCTGAGGGCCTCAGGGCCACGATCCCCCGGCGAGGTCCCGTCGGGGGCCAGGTCGCCGCTGTCGCAGTGGGCCGCATCGGTCAGGGTGACGGCGGTGATGTCGGGCCGCTTCAGGGCGACCTCCAGGCGGTCCAGGCCGCCGACAGACCAGCAGGCGGTGGGATCCGCCCACCGGCAGGCGAGGGCGGCGTCGGTTATGCGCCGGTGTTCGCTGGCACCCCCTTCGACGGGAATGGGGGTGAAGGCCTGGGCGGGCTGCACGGCCAGCGCCAGGGCCAGCCAGGCCGCAAGACTGAAGGCGAGCCAGAGCAGGCGTCCCTGGGGACCTGGCCTCGCCAGCCTCCGCGGCCCGGTCATTTCAAACTGTCGTTCCCCGTCCATGGCGTGACCCCTTCCCCTGAATCGCCCCTGCCGGGGACGCCGGGCTCTCCCTCCCTTCTCCGGCGAGCGGTGTCCACCCGGGCTGGCGGGGCCCGGTCCGTTATTCACGACCCTTCACGGTTTTTTCCCGCTGGCCGCCGCCCGGAGCCCCTCTGTCCGGACCGATTCCAGTTGACGCCCCGGTGGGCGCGCACAACATGTGCAGGAGGTCGGGCCAGAGGGTCCCGCACCGCACAGTCCTGAGGATTTCGATGATCCGTATTGACTACAGTTCCGGTGCTTCCCGCCTTCGCGGCCCCAAGGCCGTGCTCGCGGTCCTGGCGGCCGTAGCGGGACTATTGCTGGCGGCCGTCGCGGCCCTGTTCGCGGCAGCGACCGTCGTGGTGGTGGCGGTGATCGGGACGACCCTCCTGGGCCTTGCTGCCCTCACGGGGCGTTTGCGCCGCCGGCCGGTGCCAGCGGCTTCTGCACCGGGGGAGGCCGGCGAGGTCATCGAGGCCCAGCGGGTGGGCGGCCACGAGTGGGTCGCCTACGGCTGGAGCGACAAGGACGGCCCCGAGCGCTGATTTCCCATCGGGTGACGCTGCGGCGGGGCTTGCCGCCTGCGGGGGTCGCCTCTACCGTCCGCAGCCTCACACAAACGGAGGAAACGGAATGATCGGCGTCATCGCGACCCTGACCGTAGCGGAAGGCAAGAACGCAGAGTTCGAAGCCATCTTCACCGAACTGGCCAAGCAGGTGAAGGCGAATGAGCCCGGCTGCCACGCCTACCAGCTGACCCGCAGCCGCACGAACACGCAGGTCTACAAGGTGCTGGAGCTTTACGCCGACGAGGCGGCCCTGAAGCATCACGGCGGCACGGAATACTTCAAGGCGGCGGGTCCGAAGATGGGTCCCTGCATGGGTGGCCGGCCCGAGATCGAATATCTCGACGGCGTCTGACACGGAGACGAAAACCATGGACCTGGCCTTCAGCAAGGAGGACCTCGCCTTCCGGGACGAGGTCCGGGCCTTCATCGCAGAAGCCTTCGACGACGACATGCGTGCGCGCTCGGCACAGTCGAAGAACGCCCACATCGACAAGGCGGGCCAGGTCCGATGGCTCAAGCGGCTCAATGACAAGGGCTGGATCGCCCCGGACTGGCCGGAGGAATACGGCGGCACGGGCTGGAACCACAGCCGCAAGTACATCTTCGAGATGGAGATGGCCCTGGCGGGCGCGCCTTCGACCTCGAACATGGGGCTGACCATGTGCGCCCCGGTGGTCATGGCCTTCGGCACGCCCGAGCAGAAGGCCCAGCACCTGCCCAAGATCCTGTCCACGGACGTCTGGTGGTGCCAGGGCTATTCCGAGCCCGGCTCGGGATCGGACCTGGCCTCCCTGTCGCTCAAGGCCGAGCGGGATGGCGACCACTATGTCCTGAACGGCTCGAAGATCTGGACCACCTACGCCCAGTGGGCCGACTGGATGTTCTGCCTGGTGCGGACCTCGAACGAGGCCATCCGGCAGGTGGGCATCAGCTTCCTGCTGCTGGACATGAAGACGCCGGGCATTTCCATCGTGCCCCTGCCAACCCTCGACGGCCCCGCGCAGGGCGAGCAGGAGATCAACCAGGTCTTCTTCGAGAACGTCCGCGTGCCGGTCTCCAACCGGATCGGCGAGGAGGGCCAGGGCTGGACCTACGCCAAGTACCTGCTGCAGTTCGAGCGGGGAAACCCCTATGCCCCGGGCCTCACCCACCAGTTGGAGAAGGTCAAGCAGATCGCCTCCCTGCAGGCCTCCGACGGCGGCGGCAAGCTGGTCCATGACCCGGCCTTCCGGCGCAAGCTGGCCGAGATGCAGATCAAGGTGGACACGCTGAATGCCACCGAGCTGAGGGTCTTTGGTGCCCGGGTCACGGGCGAGACCCTGGGGGCGGTATCCTCCATGTTCAAGCTGGAGGGCAGCCAGGCCCAGCAGGCCATCACCGAGCTGGCCCTCGAGGCTGCCGGCATCTACGCCGCGCCCTTCGTGCGTGACACCTGGGCCGAGATCCGGGGCGAGCGCAACGAGCCCCGGGCCGGTCCGGACTACGCCGCCACCCTGGCCCCGCACTATTTCAACTACCGCAAGACCTCGATCTATGCGGGATCGAACGAGATCCAGCACAACATCATGGCCAAGATGGTGCTTGGCCTCTGACCCCGGAGGCGGGCATGTACGCAGGCTTTGAAAAGGCCCTGGAGGCGGCGGTGGCCTCCGGGCGCATCGCCGGTGCCGTGGCCGCGGTGGCGGACCGGGACGGGGTGACCTACACCCGCCAGGCGGGAGTGCGGCAGGCGGGTGTGCCGGCGGCCATGACCCAGGATACGATCTTCTGGCTGGCCAGCATGACCAAGGCGGTGGTCTCTGTGGCAGCCCTGCGGGAGGTGGAGGCGGGCCGGCTCAGCCTCGATGGCGACCTGTCGGGTCTCCTGCCTGAGTTCGCCAACCTGCAGGTGCTTGAAGGCTTTGGCGAGGATGGCACCCCGCGCCTGCGTCCGGCCCCGCGGGCTCCGACCCTGCGGGACCTCCTGACCCACACCTCGGGCTTTGGCTATGCCTTCCTGAGCGCGGACCTCACCCGCTGGCATCAGGTCACCGGGGCCGCTGACCCGAACGGCGGCACCCGGTCGGCGCACGTCCTGCCCCTGCTGCATGATCCCGGTGAGGCCTGGAGTTACGGGATCGGCATAGACTGGGCGGGCCTGGCCGTGGAGGCCGCCAGCGGCCAGCGCCTGGATGCCTACCTCAATGACCACATCCTCGGCCCCCTGGGCATGACGGACACCGGCTTCGCCCCCGTGGACCCGGAGCGCCGGGCCACCGCCCACCTGCGGGTCGAGGGAACCCTCTTCCCGGCCCCGACTCCCCCTGGCGGAACCGAGGCTGAGGTCCTGTCCGGCGGCGGCGGCCTGCATGGCACGGCACCGGACTACATCCGCTTCCTGCGCATGCTGCTGAACGGTGGCGAACTGGACGGGGCCCGGATCCTGCAGCCGGAGACCGTGCGGTCCCTCAGCGAGGTTCAGACGGGATCGCTGCGGGCCGGGGCCTTCAAGACCGCCAACGGCGCCCTGACCACCGACTTCGACCTCTATCCCGACATGCTGACAGGCCATGGCCTCGCCTCCGTTGTCACCCCGGGGGCGACGAAGCAGGGGCGCAGGCCCGGTGCCCTGAACTGGGCGGGGATTTTCAACACCTATTTCTGGGCGGACCCGGAGGCTGGCAAGGCCGGCGTCCTGTTGACCCAGCTCATGCCCTTCGGCGATCCGGACGTCCTGGCCCTGCTGAGGGCGCTGGAAAAGGGTGCCTGAGGCGGTTGCCGCAGACCCCCTCCGGCCCGGGGCTTTCGCCCCGGTCCACCTCCCCCTTGGGGTAGGAATTAGAGAGCCAATTGCTCCCCCAAGGGGGATCTCCCGGCGAAGCCGGGTGAGGGGGTCAATCCACCTCGCCGTTGACCCCCTCCGGCCCGCTGCGCGTTCCACCTCCCCCTGGGGGGAGGAATTAGAGAGTCAATCCGGGGGAGCTCCGGGCGGCGCCCGGTGAGGGGGTCAATCCACCTCGCCGTTCTC
>CAIWHQ010000176.1 GCA_903912465.1 uncultured Alphaproteobacteria bacterium
CCCTGCACGAAGGGCTTCTTCTTGAAGGGCTTTTTCTGGAAGGGCGGCTTCTCGTAAGGTGCCTTCTCGAAAGCGGACTTCTCGGGTGCCGTCTTCTGGAAGGGCGGAGTCCCGGGGGATTGGGGCGCTCTGGGAGCCGCCGATTCCGCCGCGTAGGGCCGGGGTGCCCGCTTGGGCCGCGGCGGAGCGGACGCGCGCTCCCCTGCAGCTGCGAACTCGCGGCGAGGACGCGAGGGCCGGGACTCTGTTCCCGGCGCCTCGGAAGGCGCGATCCGCGTCCCGTCCGGCATGGGAACGGCGATGGCCGCCGCGAAGGCGGGCGAAACCTCCCGGCTGATCTCGAAGCGGGTCTCGGCGTCGAATATCCGTATATTGCCGATGTCGCGCTTGGTTACGCCCCCCGCCCGGCAGATCTTGGGGATGAGCCACTTGGGATCGGCCTGGTCCTTGCGGCCGATGTCGATGCGGAACCAGTCCATGTCGCCAGGTTCACGCCGGGGGCGCACCTCGCCGGCCGCCTCGGGCTTCCAGCGGGAAGGCGCATCGTCCTGGACGTCCTCGGGCGGCGGCAGCTTCTCGCGGTAGAGCCGCATGAGGGCACCCGCGACCTGCTCAGGCGACAGGCGCTCCAGGAGGCGGCGGCCCTCGGCCATGCAGTCCTCGTCTGGGGGCGAGACCAGCAGCGGATCCTCCAGCATGCGCTGGTGGTCCTTCTCGCGGATCTCTTCGGCGGTCGGCGGGCCTACCCACTCGGCGCGGATGGAGGCGGCCTGGAACAGGAGCTCGGCCTTGCGCCGCCGGGCCCGGGGAACCAGCAGGACCGAGACGCCCTTGCGCCCCGCCCTCCCCGTCCGGCCCGAGCGGTGGAGCATGCCCTCGACATTGGCCGGGACTTCGGCGTGGATGACCAGCCCCAGGTCGGGCAGGTCGAGGCCGCGCGCGGCCACGTCAGTCGCGACGCAGACCCGGGCATGACCCCCGCGCAGGGCCTGGAGGGCCTCGGTCCTCAGGTCCTGGGTCAACTCACCCGACAGGCCCACCACCGAGAAACCCCGTTCGCGCAGGGTGGCGGTCAGGTGCTTCACCCGCTCTCGGGTGTTGGCAAAGACCAGGGCACCAGGTGCCTCGTAGAACCGCAGAAGGTTCACGACCGCCAGGTCCACCTGGTTGGGCAGGACCCGGACAGCGCGGTACTCGATGTCCCCGTGCGGGGCGTCCCGGTCGACGGTATCGATGCGCAGGGCGTCGCGCTGATAGGCCGAGGCCAGGCGGACGATCTCCCGCGGCAGGGTCGCAGAAAACAAGAGGGTGCGCCGGTCGGCAGGGGCGGCCTCGAGCAGGAATGTCAGGTCCTCCTGGAAGCCCATGTCGAGCATTTCGTCGGCTTCATCGAGGACCACCGCCTGGATCGCTGACAGATCCAGAGCGCCGCGCTCAAGGTGGTCACGGAGACGGCCCGGCGTGCCGACGACGATGTGGCCACCCCTCTGCAGGGCGCGCCGCTCGGCCCTCGGGTCCATCCCGCCGACGCAGGACAGGATCGTCGCCCCGGTAGCGGCGTAGAGCCAGGTCAGCTCGCCGGTCACCTGGAGGGCCAGCTCCCGCGTGGGCGCAATGACCAGGGCGGCGGGCGCCCCCGCCTGGCCGAAGCCTTCGGCGAGACCCAGCAGGGTGGGGGCCATGGCGAGGCCAAAGGCGACAGTCTTGCCCGACCCGGTCTGGGCGGAGACCAGCAGATCGCGGTCGTAGGAAGCTTCAAGGACCTGCGCCTGGACGGGCGTGGGCTCGGCATAGCCGCGTTCGGAAAGCGCGCGGTCAAGCGCCGGGTGACTGGTCGGGAAGGGCATGGGCGGCGCCTATAGCACGGCTGGGATAGAAAAGGGTCAAGGTTCCGTCGACAGGCCCACGAAGCCTTGCCGGCCTGGCAGGGTGGAAACTGTCCTTTCAGGTCTGAGCACAATCAATGAAGGCGGCGGCGGGGAGGCCCTGACCGGGGCCCTGAACCGGGACCCCGGCGAGGGCGTCGGCTTCTACGCAATCCTCCAGGCAGGATAGCCTGGTGGCCAGGATCCTGGCCCGGTTCTGAGCTGCGAGCAGGGGCTGAGCTGAACACGTCTGCCGGAGAGAGCGTCCGGCAGGATGGCTGGCCCGCTGGGGGGCGAAGGCGACCGTTGTCGGCGCAAACCGCCGCTCATTTGTTCTTCTTTTGTTCTTTTCAAAACGCCGCCTTTGTGGAA
>CAIWHQ010000177.1 GCA_903912465.1 uncultured Alphaproteobacteria bacterium
CCAAACTTCACCCCCAGGGCGGCGACCATGAAGTAGACGGGCAGGAAGAGGGAAAGGGCCATCGAGGCCCGGGCCAGCATCAGTCTCATGGGGTCGTCCTCGTCATGTCTGCGGCCGGCACCGCGGGGAACTTGCAGGGATCATCGAAACACACGCCAGGCGATCACGCTACGCTGGATCACGGTCAGCAGGCACAGACCCGCAAAGATGGCGGCGATTTGGGGGAACCCGGCGGGCCACAGGCACATCAGCACAAAGGCCAGGATGGTCTCGGCGCCTTCCGCCAGGCCGGTACTGTAGAAGAAGCTCTTGGGGCCATGCGCCCGCGTCTCCAGGCCCTGCTTCGCTGCCAGGGTCGCATAGGCGAGGAAGCTTACGGCGGTCAGGGTGAAGGTCGCCACAAGCAGCAGGGCGAAGGGCAGGTTGGCCGGTGCCGCGAAACCGAAGCCCAGGGGGACGGCCAGGTAGAAGACATAGTCGCAGACGATGTCGAGATAGCCGCCGAAGTCCGTGGGCCGGCCGGCCCGGGCGACGGCGCCGTCCAGGCCGTCCAGCAGGCGGCTGGCGAGGACAAGGGCCAGACCCTCCAGGGGTTGGCCGAGGCCGATCGCAAGGCCCGCCAGGGCGCCAAGGGCCGCACCCGCGACCGACACCTGGTTGGCGCTCACCCCCCGGCGGGCGAGGGCTGCGCCCATCCGGTCCAGGGCGGGATTGATCAGGGGGCGAAGGCGGGCGTCGAACATGGCGGTCAGCGGACCACGGTCACCAGGCCGATCACCGCCCCGGTCATGGCCGAGGCCATGTTCCCGGCGACCCAGGACTTCATGCCGAGACCCGCGGCCTCCGCCCGCCGGGACGGGGCGAGGGTCCCGATGGTCGAGACCAGGAGGCCGACGCTGGCCAGGTTGGCCACGCCGCACAGGGCGTAGGTCACGATCAGCTGGCTGCGCGGGTCCAGGCTCCCGGCGGGCAGGGCCGCTAGGTCCATGTAGGCGACGTACTCGTTCAGTATGGTCTTGGTCCCCATCAGGGCACCCGCCTGGGGCGCCTGGTCCCAGGGCACGCCCAGGGTCCACATCAGGGGCGCGAACAGCCAGCCAAAGATCCGTCTCAGGCTCAGGGGCTCGCCCTGCACGGCGGGCGCCAGGGCCAGGACCTGGTCCGCCAGGGCCACCAGGGCGAAGATGACGATGATCATGCCGATCACCGCCAGGAACAGCTGCACCCCGTCCATGGTCCCGCGGACGATGGCGTCAATGCTGCTGTCGTAGCGCAGCCCCGTCTCCTCGACCGAGGCCTCTGTGGCACCGCCGCCCGGCACCATCAGACGGGCGATCAGGATCGCCGCCGGCAGGGAGATCAGGGACGCCGAGATCATGTGCCCCACGGCGTCAGGCACCGTCCTGGCCAGGGTCTGGGCGTAGAGGACCAGGATGGCGCCCGAGATCGTCGCCATCGCCAGGGTCATGACGGCGAAGAGCTCTGACCGACTCATTCGCTCGAAATAGGCGCGAACCACGAGGGGCGCCTCGACCACACCGAGGAAGATGCTGGCGCCGCTGCTCAGTCCCACCACCCCGCTGACGCCCAGGGTGCGCCGCAGGGCCCACGACAGGCCTGCAACGATCCTCGACAGGACGCCCCATTGCCAGAGCAGGGCCGCCAGGGCCGAGTAGACGATGATCAGGGGCAGGATCTGGAAGGCGATGATCAAGGGCGATGCAGCGCCTTCCTTGAGCACGAAGGGCGCCGGCGCGCCGCCGGTATAGCCGAACATGTAGCTGGAACCGACCAGGGTAGCCTTCTCGATCGCCGCCACGGCATGGTTGGCGAGGCCGATTACGGACCAGACAAAGGGGACCCGCACCACCACCAGGGCGACGACGACCTGCAGGAGGAGCGCACCGAGAATCCACCTGAGTCCGGGCCTTCCGCTCCGGTCCTCCGACAGGGCCCAGGCGCCCAGCGTAAGGATCGCGACGCCGACCAGCCCCTGCATCTGCTGGAGGATCTCCGTGACCACCGCCATGCCGTCCTCCCGCGTCCCTACACGCCTGCATACGCGAGACCGCCGCCCCTCGGGAACCGGAATCCGCCGGGAGGGTCCGTTGCAACGGGCTTGATCTTCGCTCGCCGGGACGGGAGGGTCGCCAGGAACGCACAGGGAGCACTGACTATGTCGAGCTGGGATGGACGGGGGCTTGTGAGCACAGGATGGCTGGCTGATCATCTGGACGATCCCGGCGTGCGGATCTTTGACGCCACGGTCCACCTGCGCCCCGTCCAGCCCGGTCCCTACCGGGTGGAGAGCGGGCGGGCCGACTACGAGGCAGGCCACATCCCCGGCGCGGCCTTTGTTGACCTGGCCCGGGACCTGTCGGACCCGTCCGCCCCCCTCGGCTTTACGCGCCTGAAAGGCCAGGCCCTGGCGGCAGCCCTGGGCGCAGCGGGGATCGACCCGTCCCTGAAGATCGTCTGCTACAGCACCTCCACCCCGATGTGGGCGACCCGCCTGTGGTGGGTCCTGAGGGCGGCGGGCTTCACGGAGGTTGCCGTCCTCGACGGCGGCTTTGCCCGCTGGGCCGCCGAGGGTCGCGCCGTCGAGGCCGGAACCCGGACCTATCCGGTGACTCAGGTCCGCATCTCCGAGCGCCCGGGCGCCTGGGCGGACCGGCAGGATGTCCTGGCGGCCATTGACGACGGCGCGGTCTGCACGGTCAACGCCCTGCCAGCCGGCGTCCACAGCGGCGAGGCTGACGTCAACTACGGTCGCAAGGGCCACATCCGGGGCAGTCGCAACGTGCCCTACGCCGCCCTGCTGGATACCGACGGCCTGTACCGCAGCGACCAGGACTTGCGCGCCCTGTTCGAGGGCGTCGGCGCCCTCGAGCGTCCCCGGGTCATCGTCTATTGCGGCGGCGGCATCTCGGCGACCATGGACGCCCTGGCCCTGACCCGGCTGGGACATCCCTCAGTCGCCGTCTACGACGGATCCATGTCCGAGTGGACCCGCGATCCGGACCTGCCGATGGAGACTGGCGCCTGACCGGCCAGGGTCAGAAGTTAGCCGTCAGGGCCAGGGAGACGTAGCGGGCGTTGCCGCAGGGATTGGCGTTCAGCGCCGGCGCGGCCCGGGCGATGACCAGTCCATCGGCGACGGCCATCAGGCGAGATCGGCTCATGGCGACAGGTTCTGGCGATGGCCCCCAGGGATGCGGGACCAGGGTCTGGGTAGCCGGGACATCGGCGGTCGCAAACGATGGCCCGGTGCCTCGGGACCCGCCCGCCGTGGACTTCCTTGGCGATCCTCCTGGCGGCACACCTTGACTTGGCCGCCTCTGATCCACATCTGCCCAAGGTAAGATAAGCTAATGGGGTGCGACAATTCCAAACGTTCTGATGATCCGCCGGATTTCCGGCATCCTTGCAGCCCTGGCCCTCGTGCTGGTCGTCGTCATCGCCGCGGGCAAGACCGTGGAACCCGGCAATGCCGGGGTGAAGATCCGGACTCTCGGGCCGTCCGCTGGCGTGGACCCCCAGCCCCTCTCCTCGGGCTGGCATTTCCGCAGCGTGGGAGAGCGGATCGTCGAGTACCCGGTGATCCAGCGGACCTATAGCTACACCCGCGAGGCTGATGAACGCGGTCCCCAGAATGAGGAGATCGCCTTCGCCGACAACACCGGCCTGCCGATGACCGCCGACGTGGCCATCACCCTGCAGGTCTCCCCTGGTTCGGCACCCAAGCTCTACGAGACCTACCGCCTGACCTTCGACCAGCTGCTGGACGGGCCGATCCGCAATGACGTGCGCTCGGCCATCGCCGCCGAGGCCGAGAAGGTGAATGTCGACGCCCTCTATTCCGGCGGCCGCCAGGTGGTGATCCAGCGCGCCCTCGCCCGGGTTTCCGGCAAGTGGGCGAAATTCGGCGTGGTGGTCAGCCAGCTCGACTGGATCGGCACCATCCGCTACCCGGACGTCATCCTCCAGGCCATCCAGGCCAAGACCCGGACCGACCAGGAGACCCTGACCGCGCGCTCCCAGGTCGCCAAGGCCCAGGCCCAGGCAGAGGCACAGATCGCCGCCGCCCGTGGCGAGGCGGAGTCCATCCGGATCATCAATGAGGCCCTCTCGGCGAACCCACGCTACGTCGACCTGAAGGCCGTGGAGAAGTGGGACGGCAAGATGCCCCAGGTCACGGGTTCCGGCGGCGCGCCCTTCATCAACCTTCGCGATAACGCCCGCTGACGTCCCCGGGATCAGGCTCCGACTGAGGCGCTCCTGGCGATCGCCTCGGCCAGCGCCGCAACCTCTGTATTGTCGACGG
>CAIWHQ010000178.1 GCA_903912465.1 uncultured Alphaproteobacteria bacterium
CCGCCGCGCCGCGCCCGCAGGTCGTCGCCCATCGGGGGGCCAGCGGCTACCGCCCCGAACACACCCGCCAGGCCTACCTCCTGGCCATCGCCCAGGGGGCGGATGTCATCGAGCCGGACCTGGTCCTGACCAAGGACGGTGCCCTGGTGGCCCGCCACGAGAACGAGATCGGCGGCACAACGGACATCGCTTCCCGTCCCGGGTTCGCGGGCCGGAAGACCGTGCGCCTGATCGATGGCGAAAAGTTCGAGGGCTGGTTCACCGAGGACTTCACCCTCGCCGAGCTCAAGACCCTGAGGACCCGGGAGCGCCTGCCGGAACTGCGGCCGGACAGCGCCCGCTACGACGGCGAGGACCAGATCCTGACCTTCGCCGAGGTCGCCGACCTGGCCCGCCGGGAATCCACCCGCCTGGGCCGCACCATTGGCCTCTGCCCGGAGATGAAGCACCCGGCCTATTTCCGGGCGCGCGGGATGGCCATGGAGCCGGTCATGGCCGCCGCCCTGAAGGCCGAGGGCCTCGACTCCGCCAGAGCACCGGTCCTGGTCCAGTGCTTCGAGGTGGGCCCCCTGAAGACCCTTTCCACCCTCTCCAAGGCCCCCCGCGTTCAGCTCGTCTCCGCCGAGGGCGGGCCTGCGGACCTGCCAGGCATAAGCTACTCAGACATGGTTACGGCTGAGGGGCTGAAGGCCATCGCCGGCTATGCCCAGGCCCTCGGCCCGGAATGGCGGCAGGTGATCTCCATCAACGCCGCCGGAGGCCTGGCCGGCCCGACTCCCCTGGTGGCGAACGCCCACGCGGCAGGGCTGAAGGTCATCCCCTGGACAGTCCGGGCGGAGAACGCCTTCCTGCCACCAGCCCTGAGGCGGGGCCTCTCGCCAGGGGCGCATGGCGACGTCGCCACCCTTCTGAAGGCCCTCTTCGCTGCCGGCGTGGACGGCCTGTTCACCGACTTCCCGGACCTGGCTGTCACGGCCCGAGGCGCCTAGATCCGGTTTCGATCCGAACACCGGTTCCCGACTTATAAGAACAGAATCTAACCGGCGGCGTCGGTGAACTGCAGGGCGGCGAACCGCGCGTAGAGGCCGCCCTGTGCTGTCAGCTCGGCATGGGTGCCGGTCTCCACGACCCGCCCTTCGTCCATCACCACGATCCGGTCGGCCTTGAGGACGGTGGCCAACCTATGGGCGATCACCAGTGTGGTGCGGCCGCGCATGGCCGCGTCGAGGGCCTCCTGGACCAGCTTCTCGTTCTCTGCATCGAGGGCGCTCGTGGCTTCGTCCAGGAGCAGGATCGGCGCCTGGCGGACCAGGGCCCGGGCAATGGCGAGACGCTGCCTCTGGCCTCCCGACAGGCCCCGGGCGCGCTCCCCAAGGGGCGTCTCGAACCCTTCCGGAAGCCCTGCAATGAAGGCCTCCGCCTGGGCGGCGCGGGCAGCGGCCCGGATCTCGTCGGGGGCCGCACCTTCGCGGCCGAAGGCGATATTGTCGGCAGCCGAGCCTGAGAACAGGGGACTGTCCTGCGCCACCAGGGCGGCCTGGGCGCGAATGTCCCGGGGATCCGCCCGCCTCAGATCAACCCCGTCGATGCGGACGACGCCGCCGAGGGGGTCGTAGAACCGCAGGAGGAGGCGGAAGACCGTACTCTTGCCGGCGCCGGAGGGCCCGACCAGGGCGACCCGCTCGCCAGGCGCTACGGTAAGGGTCAGGCCATTGAGGGCCGGCGCGGCCTCCCGGCCAGGATAGGCGAAGACGACATCCTCGAACCGGATCTCGCCCCGTCCGGGCAGTTTCTGGGCGTCAGCCGGCGCCGCGATTCCCGGCTGGGCGGACAGGAGTTCGGCGATCCGTTCCATGGCTCCGGCGGCCTTCTGGACGTCGCCCCACATTTCCCCGAGGGCACCGACGGAACTGGCGGCGAAGACCGACAGGAAGGCGAACTGGAACAGGGCCCCCCAGGACAGCTCGCCCCTCTGCCCGGCATGGACTCCCAGCCAGAACACGGCCACCACGCCGCCGAACACCAGCACGATGGAGGCTGCGGTCATGATCGCGCGGGCCGTCATGCGCCTCAGGGAGGTGCGGAAGGAGCGCTCGACGGCGGCGCCGAAGCGGTCAGTGGCGGTCTGCTCGCGCCCGAAGGCCTGCACGGTCTCCAGCGCGTCCAGGGTCTCGCCGGCATGGCCGACCGCCCGGGCGAACTCATCCTGGGTCGCAGTGGTCAGGTTGCGCAGAGGCCGGGCGAACAGGAACAGGGGCACCACCACCACAGGAATGATCAGCAACACCAGCAGGGTCAGCTTGGGGCTTACCCAGAGCATCAGGACCAGCGACCCGATCATGATCAGGGTGTTGCGAAGAAAGACCGAGGCCGTGGTGGCCAGGAGGTTCTCGATGATCTGGATGTCGGTGGTCAGGCGGGACAGGACCTCGCCTGTGCGGGTGGCGATGAAGAAGGCGGGGTCCAGGGTCAGGATGTGGCCATAGACCGACTTGCGCAGGTCGGCCACGATCCGCTCGCCGAGCCGGGTCACCCAGTAATAGCGAAGGGCGGTGAACAGGCCGAGGGCCACGGCCACGGCGCCCAGCAGCCAGAACCAGCGGTCCACGGAGTCTCCGCTCCGGTTCGAGGTCAGGTGTTCGACGAGCAGGCGCACCGCGCCGCTCATGCCCAGGGTGGCCGAGGAGGTCGCCACCATGAGGAGACAGGCGATGAAGGTCTCGAAGCCATGCGCCTTGAGGATCGGCAAGAGGGTCGACAGGGCCGTCAGCTTGCGCGTGGAACCGCGCCGCTCGGCGGCGGACTGCATGTCCTGCGCCAGCGCCCCGCCTGCACTTGGACGCCCTTCAACCGCGGATTCCGACAAACCGTCCGACATCTGGACCCCGCCCTTGCTCTACCGGCGCGCCTTGCTGTAAAAGGCGCGCTTTCCGCCCGTCGGCCTCCCGGAGGGCGGCGTACTGACACTGGCCGCTCCTTTACGTCGGATGACCCCGAGATGAAACAAGACACCCATCCCGACTATCACTTCATCACCGTGGTGATGACGGACGGCACCAGCTATCCGACCCGCTCGACCTACGGGAAGGAAGGGGCGACCCTCAACCTCGACATCGATCCCAAGACCCACCCGGCCTGGACCGGCGGCAACCAGCAGCTTCTGGACCGCGGCGGTCGTGTTTCGCGCTTCAACGCCAAGTTTGGTGGCTTTACGCGCAAGTAGGCGGTCAGCCCGCGAAGGCGGGCCCGGAGCGCAAGTCGGTTGTCAGCCCGCGAAGGCGGACCTGAGGCGGTCGATCTGCGAGGCCACCGAGTTCACCGACACCTCGACCTCAAGATACAATTGGCGGTCCATTCGGGCGACCCGCTCAAACAGGCGGTCAGCGCGCTGTGACAGGCCGACAAGCGCGTCGGGCAGCCGGCCTGGCCGGGACCTTCCGGCCCGGGGCTCGCTAAGGCGGTAGCGGGGATCCGCGGCGGCGGCGGCAGTCGTATCGCCCTCCCGCACGGCCTTTTGTACCAGGAGCCAGGACGACACCTGCATGAGGCGGGTCGTCAGGCGCATGCTCTCGGCGGCGTAGTCTGAGGCCGCCTCCCGGCCGAGACGGCGGGCCTCCGTCCGGCCGGCACCGTCGAGATAGGCCGACACCTCCTGGACCAGGTCCATGCCTTCCCGGAAGGTCCGCTCGAAGACTTCGACCGCAGCAAGGTCAAGGACCACACCGGCCCTGGTGGCTACGGCCGAATTCGCACCCGAGGTCATGCCTGGATCTCCTCCGAGGGACTGACCGCCCCGTCGATTCGCGTCTGCACACACCCTGCGTGCTCGCTTTCAGCGCCTCGGGCAAGGGGTGGAAGGCTCAGTCCCCAGGCGTTTTGAAGAGCGCATCCGCCGCCTCGCGTCCCGCCGCCTTCCGGGCGATCTGGGCGCGGCACCGGGCGGCCTCGCCCTCGAGGAGGGCGATGCGCTCTTCAAGGTCGCCCAACGAGAACAGGTCCAGGTCCTCCTTCAAGGCCAGGTCCAGGGCGGCACCCCGGCCGCGACGCGGCGCTTCAGCTTCCTCGGTCACGGACCCCTCCGAAGGTCGCCCGGCGGGGCGGACGCATGATCCCTTGGCGGCGCGCCGCCCTTGGGACTATCTGACCTGCACGGCGCAGCGCGCGCAAGGGCGAGGGAGAAGCAGGATGGACCAGCCGATGATGACGGCCATTGCCGTCGAGGGCGGACGGGGCGGGCCAGAGGCCCTGAAGGCCGTCTCTCTGGCGCGGCCGGTGCCCCGGGAAGGGGAGATCCTCATCCGCGTGGCCGCGGCGGGCGTGAACCGACCCGACCTCCTGCAGCGTATGGGCGGATATCCGCCCCCGCCTGGATCTCCGGATACCCTTGGCCTCGAAGTCGCGGGCGAGGTGGTTCAGGGTGCCGGGCGCTGGCGTGCGGGCGACCGGGTCTGCGCCCTGCTCGGCGGTGGTGGATACGCCGAGTATGCCACGGTGGATGCCCGCCACGCCCTGCCGGTTCCTGCCGGGCTCAGCCTGGTCGAGGCGGCGGGACTGCCCGAGACGATCTTCACGGTCTGGGCCAATGTCTTCGAGCACGGTGCCCTCAAGGCCGGCGAGACCCTGCTGGTCCACGGCGCCACCTCGGGTATCGGCGTCACCGCCATCCAGATGGCCAGGGCCGCGGGGGCCCGGGTGATCGCTACCGCCCGGGGGGCGGCCAAGGCGGCCCGCGCCCGGGAACTCGGCGCCGACATCGCCATCGACGCCACCGCCGAGGACTTCGGCGAGCGGGTCAAGGCCGAGGGCGGAGCGGACGTGGTGCTCGACATGGTGGGGGGCGACTATTTCGGGCGCGAGCTCGACGCCCTCAGGACGGGGGGACGGATCGTCTTCATCGCCTCCCTGGGCGGTGCCGAGGTTGCCCTCCCCATCTTCCGGCTGATGCAGAAGCGCGCCGTGGTGACCGGCTCGACCCTTCGCCCCCGGGCGCCCGACGAGAAGGCCCGCCTGGCCGCAGCGGTCGAATCGGTGGTCTGGCCGTGGATCATCGACGGCCGGTTCCGGCCCGTGATTGACCGCACATTCCCCCTGGAAAGCGCCGGCGAAGCCCATGCCGCTCTCGAGGCGGGCGACCACGTGGGGAAGATCGTCCTGATCTGCGGCCAGGATAACGAATGATCAAACGCGGCGGTCCAACGTCAGGGCCTTGGGGGAGCCAGGAAAGAACCCGCGGCTCGGCCAGCTACAGCTGAATGTCACCCAGGGTGTCACCACCAGCTCTCCGCTGACCCCGCCCCGGACGTTCGGCATCGAGCTCCCGTGCAAGTTCCTCTGATCTGGAATTCTTGGCGGGGCGCACGGTGAAAACCGTGCGCCCTGTCTGCGTTTAGGGGCGGCTGAAAGGCCATACCGGCTTGACAAACCTTCCCCCGCAACATGCTCTGGTCTGCTGGGGGGAAGGAACGGTCGGGCGCAGACCCGGTCGTGAATCCACAGGGACGGGAGACGGCATGACCGCGCAGGACGTCGAAGACGAAGCTCCCGCCCGGGGCCTCCGCAGACCGCTCTCCTTCGGGACCAAGGCCTTCTATGGCGTCGGATCTGTGGCCAATGGGGCCTATGGTGCCCTCGGCGGCCTGGCCATGTTTTTCTACAGCCAGGTGGTCGGGGTCCCGCCCCATATCGTCAGCCTCGCGATCTCCGCCGTCATCTTCATCGATGGCTTCTGGGACCCCCTGATCGGCCATGGATCGGACCAGTTCCGGTCCCGGATCGGCCGGCGGCATCCCTTCCTCTACCTGGCCATGTTCCTCGTCCCGGTGGCCATCTTCCTGCGCTGGCACCCCCCGGGGTGGGATGCGTCCGCCATGTTCTGGTACATCCTCGGCACGGGCCTGTTCGTGAACCTGGCGTGGAGCCTCTACGAGATCCCCTCCGGGGCCATGGCCCCGGAACTGGCGCCCGACTACCACGACCGGACGGTCCTGCTGGGTTATCGCTGGATGCTGGGCTCCCTTGGCACCGCGCTTGCGACCGTGCTGATCTATGGCGTCTTCCTCAAGAAGACCCCCGACCATCCCGTGGGACAGCTCAACGCCGATGGCTACGGCCCCCTGTCCATCGCCATCATCCTGATCTTCCTGGTAGCGGGCCTGACCATGGCCCTGGGAACCCAGAAGCAGGCCGCCGGCTTCCACCAGCCTCCCCGTGAGCCCGGTCGGACTTTTCGGGAGGACTGGCGCGACGCCCTCGTCACACTGACCAACCGAAACTTCCTGGTCGCTCTCTCCGCCCAGGTGATCGCCGGCCTGGCCTTCGGCATCGCCGCAGGCCTGACCCTCTACTTCCAGACCTACCTCTGGGAGCTGAAGGCCCAGGACATCCTCATCCTGACCTTGATGGGGCTGCCAGGGCCGATCTTCGGAGGGATCCTCGCTCCGCGCCTCGCCCGGCGCTTCGGCAAGAAAAGAGCGGCCATGGCCCTGTTCTTCATCAGCGTGGTCTTTGGCCATACGCCCATGTTCCTCAAGCTGATCGGAGTGCTTCAGCTGAACGGAACACCGGCCCTGCTCTGGGTGCTCGCCGGCTTTACCTTCGTGCAGGCGGTCAGCGCCATCGCCGGCTACATCCTGGCCTCCTCAATGATCGGCGACATCGTGGAGGAAGTGCAGGTCCGCACCGGGCGGCGGGCCGAGGGGCTCCTGACCACCGCAGACAGCCTGCCCAGCAAGATCGTCAACGCCATCGCCGCCCTTGTCCCGGGCCTGATCCTCACTGCTGTGGCCTTTCCGACCAAGGCCCAGCCCAGCGACAGGACCATGGAGCTGATCACCCAGGTGGGCTGGCTCTACCTGCCGACCGTCATCGTGCTCTTCCTGGCCTCCATCGCCACCTGGTCCTTCTACCGTCTGGATGAAGCGGCCCACGCGCGCAACCTCGAGACCATCTCGGGAGACCCACCGCCGTGACCGACGCGCCGGTCCTGACCGTCCTCCACGACGGATGGGGCGAGCTTGTCCTCAACCGACCGGATCGGCGCAACGCCCTCGCACCCCCGTCCGCCGCGGCCCTGCGGGAAGGCCTGGCCGCACTCCTCGCCGGCGGGGCGCGGGTTGTCCTGCTGCGCGGCGAGGGCGGGACCTTTTGCTCCGGCCTGGATGTCGACCTCTTCCGGGGTGGCGGCGGCTGGGCCACGGACTGGACAGGCTTTCACCGGGAGCTCTATGCCTGCCCCGCCCTGGTGATCTGCGCCCTTGAGCGCTACGCCATCAACGCTGGTGCCGCCCTCGCCCTGGCCTCGGACCTGATCGTGGCTGGCGAGGACGCGGTGCTGACGGTGGGGGAGGCCGCCATCGGCATGCACGCCCCCATGAACCTGGCCTGGCTGAGGCTGAGAGCCCCGGAGTCCGTGGCCGCCCAGCTGGCCCTCGGCGCCGGGCGGATGCGCGGGAGCGACCTCCACCGGCTGGGCTTCGCCTGGGCCCTGGTCCCCGACGCCGGGGTCCTCGACCACGCCCGTGAGGCGGCAGAGCGGATGGCGGCCTGGCCGGCGGGAACCCTGGCGGGGATCAAGGCCGCCCTGCGCCGGCCCCTGCCGGAGGGAGGCGATGTCTTCGACGCCGTCCAGGCCCGTCCGGGAGCGCTGGGCGCAGCGCCCTCCCGGATCGCGCGCCCTTAGATCCGGGCCCGCCCCTAGATCCGGGGTTGACATACCCCCCGCTCAAATGAGCGATACCCCTCACCGTATCCAGAGAGGCCGACACATGACCGCGTCCGTTCCCGACTCCTTCCTCCAGCTCCGCTCCGAAGTCACCGCCGACGCCGCCGAGCTCCGGCTCTCCCTGGCGCGGGTTCCGACGCCGAAGCCTGGGGACGGGGAGATCCTGGTCCGGGTGCGGGCAACGCCTATCAATCCCTCTGACCTTGGCCTGCTGGTCGGACCCGCCGACCTCGACCAGGCCAGCGTGTCGGGGTCGGGCGAGTCAGCCGTCCTGACGGCGCCGATCCCGCCGGCCCTGCGCCGGGCCGTGGCCGCCCGCGCGGGCGCCGCCCTGCCCGCCGGCAACGAGGGCGCAGGCGAGGTCGTGGCCGCCGGGGCCTCTCCCGAGGCCCAGGCCATGCTGGGCCGCACTGTCGCCATCCTGGGTGGTGAGATGTACGCCGAGTATCGCTGCGTGCGTGCTGCCGACGCCCTGCTCCTTCCCGAGGGAACAGACCCGCGGGACGGCGCGTCCTGCTTCGTGAACCCCCTCACCGCCCTGGGCATGGTCGAGACCATGAAGCTGGAGGGCCACTCCGGTCTCGTCCACACCGCCGCAGCCTCGAACCTGGGCCAGATGCTGAACCGCATCTGCCTGGAGGACGGCGTGCCCCTGGTGAACATCGTGCGTAGCCCGGCCCAGGTGAAGATCCTGAAGGACCAGGGCGCGAAGGTGGTCTGCGACTCTTCCCAGCCCGACTTCATGGAAAGCCTGGTCGCCGCCCTGACCGAAACGGGCGCCACCCTGGGCTTCGATGCGACCGGCGGTGGCAAGCTGGCCGGCCAGATCCTCACCGGCATGGAGATCGCCGCCAACGCCCGCAGCCCGGCTGGCTTCTCGCGGTATGGCTCGACCACCCACAAGCAGGTCTACATCTATGGCGGCCTGGACACCGGGCCGACCGAGCTGAACCGGGGCTTCGGCATGGCCTGGGGCCTGGGCGGCTGGCTCCTGACCCCCTTCCTGATGCGGGTCGGGAAGGAAGCTGCAGACCGCCTGCGCGCGCGCGTCGTGGCCGGCCTGAAGACCACCTTCGCCTCGGGTTACACCACCGAGGTCTCGCTCACCGACCTGCTCACCCCTGCGGCCGTCCAGGCCTGCAACCGCAAGGCGACCGGCGAGAAATTTCTCGTCCGGCCCTGAACCGGAAGGCCCCGGCGGGAAGGTTTTCGCCGGGGGGATTCACATTGCCAAGGCCGACCTGCGCGGCCATAACCGACGAAATTAAAGGGAGGTCCTTCTCATGCGTGAAGCCGTAATCGTTTCCTATGCCCGCACAGGTCTGGCCAAGTCCGGCCGAGGCGGGTTCAACATGACACCGCCGATGTCCATGGCGGCCCACGCGATCAAGCACGCGGTGGAAAAGTCGGGCGTCGAGAAGGACTTCGTCGAGGACTGCTTCCTCGGCAACAACGCCCACGCTGCGCCCAACATTGGCCGTCAGGCTGCCCTGCTCGCCGGCATGCCGGTGACCACGGCGGGCGTGTCCGTCAACCGTTTCTGCTCTTCGGGCCTGCAGACCATCGCCATGGCCGCCAACCACATCCGTGGCGACGGCGCGGACTGCGTCGTGGCCGGCGGGGTGGAGAGCATCTCGGTCGGCGGCGGACGCCTGCCCGCCGAGGCCATGGACCCTGAACTGGCCAAGATCGCCCCGGCCATTTACATGGCCATGATCGATACCGCCGACATCGTGGCCAAGCGCTACAAGGTCAGCCGCGAGGCCCAGGACGAGTTCTCCCTGCGCTCGCAGGTCCGGATGGCCGCCGCCCAGCAGGCCAACCTGTTCGCCGACGAAATCGTCCCGATGAAGACCAAGATGAAGCAGGTCAACAAGGAGACGAAGGAAGAGACCATCGTCGACTACGTGGTGAACCGTGACGAGTGCAACCGTCCCGACACCACCCTGGACGGCCTGTCCAAGCTCCAGCCCGTCATGGGCGAGGGTAACTTCATCACCGCCGGCAACGCCTCCCAGTTGTCCGACGGCGCCGCCGCCGTCCTCCTGATGGAAGGCAAGGAAGCCGAGCGCCGGGGCCTCAAGCCCCTCGGCCGCTTCGTCTCCTGGGCCGTCGCCGGCTGCGAGCCCGACGAAATGGGCATCGGCCCGGTCTTCGCCATTCCGAAGCTGCTGAAGCGGAATGGCCTGAAGGTCGACGACATCGATCTGTGGGAGCTGAACGAGGCCTTCGCCAGCCAGTGCCTCTACTGCCGCGACCACCTCGGCATTGATCCCGAGAAGTACAACGTGAACGGCGGCTCCATCGCCATCGGCCACCCCTTCGGCATGACCGGCGCCCGCCTCACGGGCCATGTCCTGCAGGAAGGCCAGCGCCGCAAGGCCAAGTGGGCCGTGGTGACCATGTGCATCGGCGGCGGCCAGGGCGGCGCTGGCCTGTTCGAAGTCTACAACTGATACAGCGCGCCCCCGCCTTCAGGCGGGGGCTGACGCCTCAGCGCCTGTCGTGGCCCGTGCTCACCCGAGCCGGGCCATGACTTTTTGGATCACCTCTTCCGCGACCCCGGCCTCAACCAGGACCTCCCGGGTATGCTCGCCCAGCTTCGGTGCCCCACGGGTCACCTCCGGTGCGCCTTCGGGGAAGCGGCCCGGGGCCGCCGGCGAGGCCATGCGCCCGCCCCAACCATCTGACACCTCCACCGCGCAGCCCGTGGCCAGGTACTGCTCGCTCCCCACCACCTCCGACAGGCTTTGCAAGGGTGCCCAGGCCAGGTCCGCCTCGGTCAGGATCACCGCCGCCTCGGCCAGGGTCATGCGGGAAAAGGCCTCGTCAGCCCGGGAACGGATTTCACGGACGATGTCGAGG
This sequence comes from uncultured Alphaproteobacteria bacterium, assembly GCA_903912465.1. GTDB lineage: Bacteria > Pseudomonadota > Alphaproteobacteria > Caulobacterales > Caulobacteraceae > Phenylobacterium. Next base: position 10,586 of record CAIWHQ010000178.1, read on the forward strand.
TCGGTCGTCGGCAGGGCGTAGCGGGGATCGTCGATGACCTCCGGATGCCCCAGCACCTTCATCAGGGTCGGATAGCAGGTCGGCCCCTTGAGCACGAAGGTGATCCAGCGGTCGTCCCGGGTGCGGAAATAGATCCCCGAGATCGGGTGGGGCCGCAGGTTCCGGGCCTGGGTGGTGGGCGCCTCGCCAAAGCGCAGCTGGGTGGCCATGTCCCAGCCCAGGGCATAGGCCGCCGTGCGCAGCAGGGAACACTCTACCAGCCGCCCGCGCCCTGTCGCATGGCGCTCATGCAGGGCCGCCAGGACGGAAGAAAGGGTGGCCAGGGCGGTGGTGTGGTCGCCAAAGCCCGGCCGGCAGGCGAAGGGCTCCTGGTCCGGGGGGATGTGCGAGCGGCCGACGCCGCTCTTGGTCCAGAAGACGGTGATGTCGAAGGCCGGCAGGTCGACGTCCGGCCCCTCCAATCCCACCCCCGAGACGCTGGCGTAGATCAGCCGGGGGAAGGTCGCGTGCAGGTCGTCATAGTCCAGGCGCGCCCGCTTCAGGGCACCGGGGCGCACATTGGTGATGAAGACGTCAGCGTCCCTCAGTATGGCGAGCAGGGCCTCCCGACCCTCGGGCGAGGCGATGTCGAGGGCTACGCCCCGCTTGCCCCGGTTCTCCATGGTGAAGATGGGATTGCCGGGGGTCTCGGCGCTCTCCGGGAAGAAGGTGCGGGTGGCGTCGCCGCCCAGGGACTCCACCTTGACGACATCGGCGCCCCAGTCCGCCATGATGGCGGCGCAGCCCGGCGCGGCGATCCAGGTGGCCAGCTCGACGACCTTCAGTCCCTGCAGAAGCATACGTTCCCCCCGTGGCGTCTGTGCGCCGACTGCCCCCAAGATTGGCCCTGATTGACCGGCCTCACAAGCCGCTCTATCCCGAAGGAACAGCCTGCCGACGCCGATCCGGCGCCTGGCGCGGAGCCAACCGATGACCACCGACGATCCCGCTGTCGAGGCTTCCCCCGCCGTCGCCGGGACCCGGACCCCCAGCCGGCGCTACATGGCCCGGCGCGAGGCCATCATCGCCTCGGCGATCCGCGAGATGAACCGGCATGGCGTGCGGGGCATGACCCTGGGCGACGTCGCCGCCCGCCTGGACCTCGTGCCCACCGGGGTCATCTACTACTTCCGCAACAAGGAAGAACTTGCGGCCGCGGCCTTCGAGCGCAGCATCTCCAGGCTCCAGGCCCTGGCCGAGGCGGCCCGGGGGCACGACACCGAACGGGCGCGGGTCCAGGCCTTCATCCACCTCTTCATCGACCTCCAGCAGCGAATCGAACTTGGCGAGGCCGAGCCCCTGACCGTCTTCAATGACGTCCGGGCCCTGAACTGCGAGAGCGTAAACCAGGCCTATGTCGAACTGTTCCGGACGATCCGATCGCTCCTGGACCGCCGGGAGACCCGCAGCCGATCCGACCTCAATGGGCGCGCCCATCTTCTCATCAGTGCACTGACCTTCGTCAACGCCTGGATCTACACCTGGCGGGTCGAAGACTATCCGCGCATCGCCGTACGCATCACCTCGATCCTGCTGGACGGGATTCCCCGGGACGGAAAGCTGCCGGGACCGCGGCACATGGACCTACAGCCAGTCGGGGAGGAGATCGATGAGGGCTCCGCCGAGCACTTCCTTCGCGCCGCCACCCAGTTGATCAATGACGAGGGCTATCACGGCGCTTCGGTTGACCGGATTTCATCGAAGCTCAACGTCACGAAGGGCGCCTTCTACCACTACAACGCCACCAAGGATGACCTGGTGGTCGCCTGCTTCCAGCGCACCTTCGACGTGCTCTGGCGAGCCATAGACACGGCGGAGGCCGGGGGTGGCGACGGGCTGGAAGTGATCCAGTCCCTGCTCCAGGCTGTGCTCGAGCTCCAGGTGGGACCTGCCCCCCTGCTGCGCACCAGTGCCCTCTCCACAGTCCCTGAGGAGATCCAGGCCGACCTGATGTTCCGTCTACGGCAGATCTCAATACGCCTGGGCTCCATGCTCTGCGACGGCATCGCCGATGGGTCCGTCCGGCCCCTGGACACCAGCATCACGGCACAGATCCTCACCGCAGGGATCAACGCCGCCTCCGAACTGGTGTGGTGGCAGCCCGGCGAGGCCCCTGAGGTCAGCGCCCGCCTGTTCGCCGACGCCATGGTGCGCGGCGTGCTCTGCGACTGAAGCCCTGCAGGGGCACTGCATGGGAATGGACAGGATCGGACGGATGACCCTCCACCATCAGGCAGAGCAAACCGCCTCCGGCACGCGTCGTCGCCCCAAGCAGGCCCGGGGCCTGGAGACCTACGAACACATCCTGGTCACCGCGGAAAAGATTCTGGTGCGGGATGGGTTCAAGGGCTTCACCACTGTGAGCATCGCCCGGGAAGGGGGGATCAACGTCGCCACCCTCTATCGATACTTCAGCGATAAGCAGGAAATCCTTCTGGCGATGTTCGAGCGGCTGAATGCCGAGCGCGAAGCGGCGTCCCGGGACATCGTCGAGGCCATGCACCGGGGCATGCCCTGGAGGGAAGCGATCGAAGAGGGGTTCCGCAACCTGGTGGAGATCCGGCGCCAGAACCCCGGAATGGCCGCCCTGTCCCTCGCCATGAGCACGACGCCAAGCCTGGCGGGCCTCCAGCGGCGCTTCAGGCAGTCAAACGCGCGCATCTTTTCTGATGCGCTTACCGAGATTGCGGGGCTCGACCCGGACTCGGCGATGATCGTGGCCCAGTGCGCCATCGAGGCGCACGCCTCTCTTCTCGACATGTGGCTGCTGGACTATGGCCGCAAGGAAGAGCGGATCGTCGAGGAAACCCGGCGCCTGCTCTTCGCCTACCTGGCCCTGTACTTCGATCGCCCTGGCCCTGGAGCGGACCCGGCCGCCGGGGTCAGGACCCTGACCCCGGATTGAGGGCCAGGCGCCCCGGCGCGTCAGTCCCTGCCGTTCGCCTCGACAAGGGCCGCAAGCGTCCGCTGGTCTTGCTCCGTCAGCGCGCGCTCCGGGCCGGCCGAGACGTGGACATGATCGCCACTGGCGTGGGGCGGGATCTGTGCGGTCTTTTCAGGCCCGGCGGCCGGTCGCGTGTAGACGACAAGGCCTTCCTTGATGGTCTGCATGACCGTGATGTCCTTGATGGCCATGGGGGCCACCTTCACGGGATTGGCGCTGAGGATCACAAGGTCAGCGAGCTTGCCGGCCTCGAGCGTGCCCTTCGTCTTCTCTTCCCGGTACTGGTAGGCACCGTTGATCGTGATGGCGCGCATGGCGGCGTAGGCGCTCACCCTCTCTTCCGGAACAAGCAAGGCGCCTGACCGGGTCTGGCGGTTGACCACGTTCCAGGCGGCGTAGAGCAGGCTAGGGCTGACCCCGGCGGGCCAATCCGTGTTGATCGTCCAGTTGACCCCCATGCGCTCGGCCGAATTGGCGGGCCCGACCCAGCTCACGCGCTCGGGTCCAATCAGGTCCCGGATGTATTCCCCCATCGGGTAGATGCCGGCCGCCGTGAAGCTCACCGTCCCGTTGAGGGCCTTGACCCGCTGCAGCTGATCCGGGCGCAGGAACTGCGCATGCTGGACGATCGGCCGGTCGTCGCCCATGCCCTTTTCCCGGGCCGTCGCCTCCGCCGCGACCAGGAGCTGTTCAATGGCCTCGTCGCCGATGGCGTGGGCGGCGATCTGGCGGTTGGTCCTCCAGTACTTCTGCAGGGCGGCGACAAGTTCGTCCTGGGGGTCGACCCGCATGCCACGGTAGTCCGGCGTGGTGACCCCCGGCGGATTCCTAGCGAAGGGGCGCGAGAGGAAGGCCGTATCGACGCTGCCGTCCATCCAGAACTTGATGCCCGCCAGCCGGACACGGTTGATGTAGCGCTGGTCGAGGTCCGGACGGACGGACAGGAGGTCGGCGCTCGTCTCCCCGTTCGGGTTCGTGCGGCTCTTCTGGATCTGATAGGCGGAGTCGATGATCCGCTCCGAGGCCGACGCCTTGGCGAAGATGACCAGGTCGATGGGAAGGAGCTTCTCGTTGATGATGGCCGTGACGATCGGGATGTCATCGCCGCTCAGTCCAAGTCCCAGCTCACTGGCGGTGGTCATCCCGTTCTCGACCCAGAGCTGGGACGCCCGCTGGACACCCTTCCGGGTCTGCGCGTCCGTCAGGGGCTTGCGGGTCGCCAGGATCGCCATCCAGGCGGTCTCTGCGGCATGCCCTTCAAGCTCGCGGCTTCCAGGGAGGCGGTCAAAGAACCCGCCTTCCGGATCTGGCGTTGCGGCGCCCAGTTTCAGTTCATTCATGAGGGCGGTGTTGAAGACCCCATGGTGGCCGGAGCCATCCGACACCGTAATCGGGCGGGTGGCGCTCACCGTGTCGAGTTCGGCCCGTGTCGGGTGACGCTTCTCGGCCATCTGCTCGGCCCGGTAGCCCATGCCGACAATCCGCTCGCCCTCGGGCGTCTCCGCGGCGTGCGCCTGCAGGCGAGCCAGCAGTTCGGGGATGTTCCTGACGCCGGCGAGGTCGGCGTCAAGCATGGTGTGGGTGGCGTAGACCAGGTGGCCGTGGGCGTCGACGAACCCTGGCATCAGGGTCGCGCCGGCCAGGTTGACCTGGCGGGCGTCCTTCCCGGCCGCGCGAAGGGCGCCCGATCGCTTGCCGGCATAGAGGATCTTGCCGTCCTTCTCGACCAGGGCTTCGACATAGGCCGGGGTCGGCCCCTTCATGGTCAGGATGTCCCCGCCGCTATAGACGGTGGCCGGCGCCGCGAGGGCGGAGGCGCTGAACATCAGGCTGGCGATGAACCCTGCGGTGGAGGCGACTCTCATTTGCAGTCTCCGGTTTCGATTGTGACCGGCCCCGGGCCGGGGCTTGGGGGGGTTAGAAGCGCAGTTCTGACGACAGCATGAAGGCGAAGCCGTCGTTGTCGACATAGATGGGGCGGCCCAGGGGGTCGAAGCCGGCGAGCAGGGCGGTCTGGCGCCAGGTCGCCTCGAACCCGAGGGTGGTCATCGGGCTGGGATCCCAGAAGAGGTTGGCGAAGGCGGTCTCATTGGCCCCGATTCCCGGGGCATCGCCCTTGTCCGGACGATCGATGCCGTAGCCCAGGTGGGAATGAAGCTTAGGTGTCCAGTAATAGGCCGCCTCACCCCAGTAGCCATCGCTGGAAATCGGCGTGCGCTCGGTGCTGTTCACGGTCTGGAAGGCGGTCGCGAGATAGGCCCCAAGCGCCTTGCCGCTGTAGACTTCGCCCTGGACGCCAAAGCGGTCCGTGAGCCTCCAGGATCCCTCGACAGCGACGCCGTTCAGGGTGGTGGTATAGGAACCGATGTCGGTGACATCTGAGTCCGGATTCCGGTCATAAAGTGTCCGGAAGCGGCCTGTGGCCCCGGACACGCCCAGCACATACTTGGGCCAGGGCAGGGTGGCCTCGCGATCGTTTCCGCGGGTCCAGGCGATCCGGCCCTCGAAGTTGGGTACACCCGTGTTCTCGGTCGAGTTGGTGAAACCGGGCTTGATATTGCTGGGCAGGGCATCCGCAAGGGCGCCCTGGATCACAAGCCGGTCGGACCCCTTCACGAAAAACCGTTCAACCCGGAGTTGCGGCTTGAACGAGTTGCCCGCATTGCCGGAGCCGGCGAAGGCCGACATGCGGTCGACCATGTTCGGGATCATCGGGCTGAACACGTCCTGCTGAAGGCCGGCGGCGAACCGCCACTTGTCGCTGGTCGCGTCGATGTAGGCGAAGCCGGGATACAGGCCGTATTTCCCGGACAGGAGGTCGCCGTCGAACAGGTAGGCGTAAATCATACCCCCCAGCTGGAAGTCCCCCAGTTGGGCGCCCTTTATGCTGATGAGGAGGGACGACAGTCGCGCGTCAATCTTGGTCGTCCCATCCGGGACCCCCGGGATTTTCGGAAGAACGAAGAACGGGGTGGCGTCGGGCTGCATCCGGGCCGTGGTGGTGGTGACCGTCGTTCGAAGGGCCCCCGCCAGGGTCACATCCAGGCCGGCGAAACGGGTGCCGACCGGCCCCGGGCGCGCTGGCTCCGGGTCGCTACCGCCATCTGGCCCGCCATCCGCATCCACGACGGCCAGTTGGTCGACGGCGTCCGCCTTCGCCAAGGACGCGCCTGCAGCTGCGGCTGCGCCCGCCGCCGGGGTAGCTGACACGGTGGCGGTCGCAGGCGCGGGAGCCCCGATCCGTGCAGCCAGATCGCGGAGCAGGCGTTCTTGCTGTTGCAGCCGGGCTTCCTGGCTTTCGATGACCGCCTGTTGGCGCTCAAGCTGTTCCCTCAGCCTCTGCACCTGCGGATCCTCTGCCGCCGAGGCCCCTGCAGCGGCGAGTACGGTGAGGCTGGCCGCCGTTGCAGCCAGGACCTGGGACGAAACCAAGTTGCGACGGGAATGGATCACGAATGGGCCCAGGAGTTCGAGGGTGATTCAGTTTAGAAAAACGGGCCCTGCTAATGCAAATGTTTATTTACGTTCTGGACAGGCACCTTCCTCGCAGATCGCAAAAAAAGAGCGCCGGAAGCGAGAGTCCGCTCCGGCGCAGTTACAGCTTCAAGAGGAGTTGTGTTGAAGCTGGGTTGGAAGACCCGGGCCTCAATGCACCCGGCGCAGGACCTCGCCGGCGCGATCGCCCGTATGCTGATCGTTCTCGATGTTCACACAGCCGTTCACGACGGTGGCCCGGTAGCCGCGGGCGCGCTGGATGTAGCGCGGGGCGCCGCCCGGGAAGTCGTTGACGATCTGCGGCTGGAGGCTGGTCAGTTCCGCCAGGTCGATGACATTGAGGTCCGCCCGCTTGCCCGCGGCCAGGACGCCACGGTCCGAAAGGCCCAGCACCCGGGCCGGAGCGGAGGTGATTCGGCGCACCCCCTCCTCGACCGAATACAGGCCCCGGTCACGCACCCAGTAGGACATGACGAAGGTTGACCAGTCGGCATCCATGATCTGTGAGACGTGGGCACCGGCGTCGCCCAGGCTGGGCAAGATGTTGCGGTTGGAGATCAGGTCGCCCAGTTCGTGAAGGTCCTGGCAGAACATGCGCAGGTTGAAGAGGGCCTTTCCGTCGGTCTCCAGGGCCCGGTCGAGGAAGATCTCCACGAAGCTCTTGCCCGTCGCGTCCATGGTCCGACGGAGGTTCTGGTCGACCTCCTGGCCGTGGTCGGGGCTGTCTCCGGATCCGAGGTCATAGATTGTCGAGAGGTCCTTCCAGTCGTCGGTCCGGAGTCCCTCGGCGGTGAGGGCCTCGCGCGTCGCCGGATCTCGGATGGCCTCGAGGCGTCCGGCCAGGTCCAGCCTGCGGATCCGGCTCCAGGTCTCGCCGCGGAAAGGCAGATGGGACTGCAGGCCGAACATGAAGCCGGTGCCGCGGACCTGGATGATGGCCGTCATGTCCCGCTCGCCGATCATCTTGTCGAGGAAGTCCGCGCTGCCGCGTCCCGCGCCCTTCTGGGCGCCGACGCCCCAGCTGAACAGGACCCGGGCACCGGCATCGCCGATGGCCTGCAGGACCTCGGGCGAAGCGCCCACCGCCTGCATCAGTCCACCCCGGGTGCCGACCGTCCGGGCGATGGCGACCAGCTCGGAGACGTCTGCGAAGGTGCCGGGGATGGACCGGCCGTCGGGCGCCTTGTGGGGCTCGTAACGGTTTGTGGAGAAGCCAATGGCGCCGCGGTCCATGGCCTCGGCCACGATGGCGCACATCTGGTCCAGTTCGTCGGGCGTCGCCTGGTCCGCGAAGGACCGGTCGCCCATGACCGCGTAGCGAACGGCGCAGTGTCCGATCAGGCCCGCGACGTTGATCCCGGGACGGATGCCGTCCAGGGCGTCGAGATAGCCGCCATAGTCCTCCCAGGTCCAGGGCAGGCCCGACAGGATGGCCTCGCGGGGGATATCCTCGACCGTCTCCATCATGGCCGCCAGTAGGGGCCGGTCGGCGGGCTTGCAGGGCGCAAAGGTCAGGCCACAATTGCCCAGGAGGGCGGTGGTCACGCCATGCCAGCTGACCGGGGTCAGGTCTGGATCCCAGCCGATCTGGGCGTCGAGGTGGGTGTGAAGGTCAACGAAGCCCGGGGTGACCAGGAGGCCATCGGCATCGATCTCGCGCCGGCCGCGGGCCTCGACCTTGCCGATCGCCGTGATCAGGCCCCCGTCAATGGCGATGTCCGCCGTCCGCGCCGCTGCACCCGTGCCGTCCACCACGGAACCGCCCCGGATCACCAGATCATGGCTCATGACTCAACTCCCCAAAATTGCTCGCATTGCAGTGCGGGATCTGAAAAGAGACAAAGAACCCCCACCAAAAATAGCTTACATGAGATACCGTTTACTC
>CAIWHQ010000179.1 GCA_903912465.1 uncultured Alphaproteobacteria bacterium
CTGTCCAAGCACTTCCGGCCCTGGAGCTGATCCGGGCGGCTCAGAGCCGGTCGCGCACGGGCAGTTTCATGGCCGAGAAGCGGTCGTCCAGGTGCTCGATCTCGAGAAAGCCGGAGGACGCGCCAAAGGGCTTGTAGATCGAGAAGGTCTTGGCGACCCCCAGGGTGGCGGCGCTCTCCAGGGGCGAGATGAAGCTGCAGTCGCGGTCCAGCCAGTGGGGCTGGCTCATCCAGTAGGACAACTGGTCGCGGGTGAGGGCGTAGAATCCCGAGTGCGGATTACGCGCCCGCTGGAAGACACCGTCGCGGCCGAAGGGCGAGCCGTAGAGGGCCTCCTCGTCGGGCACATGGGCCTTCATCGTCGTGGCGATGGCGGGGGCCAGGTCGCCGTCGATGTAGGTCTTGGGTGCATGGCCGACGGGGTTCAGCTCGACCCGGTTGGGCATCAGTACCCGCCGCGGTCCGAAGGTGCGGTTGAACCAGACCAGCTTGTCGACGAAGGCCGGGTCGTTGATCTTCAGGTCGTCCTCGCTGAAGACGAACAGGTCGTAGAGGTTGCGCCAGCCGGCGAACAGGCCCTGGGCGGTGAAGCCCAGCATCCGCGGATCCTCGAGGTTGTGCTTGGCCACCCGCACGCCCATGGCCGTGCAGAAGTCCGGCGTCATCAGGTGCTTCTCGCTGGTGGTCGTGACCACGATGTCCACCGTGTCCTCGGACCGGGGCCCCATGTGGAAGGACCGGGAGCCCACGTCGAGCATGGCGCTGGGGCCGAAGTGCGCCCGCCAGCTGCGGATGGCGCCCTCCACCGCCGCCTTGCGGTCGGCCTCGCGGCTGGCGTCCGTCGAGGCGTGCCGGGGCTTGGCCTCGCCGGAGAAGTAGTGTGCGAAGATGACCAGGATGCGCATGGAGACCCGCCGTCAGATGTCTCCTGCTTCCTACAGGCCGCCGCGGTCGGGGGAAAGGCGCGGTCTTGAGCCCGGCCGTCCCGGGCTGTAAGGGAGAGGCTAGCGCGGGCGTAGTTCAGAGGTAGAACGCAAGCTTCCCAAGCTTGATGTCGGGGGTTCGATTCCCCCCGCCCGCTCCAGTCCCTTCCCGCAGCGGGAGTCCCGCAAATCCGGCACCTTGCGGCCGGATCAGGGCGCGCCGGCCCGCACCGCCTTCAGAATGTCGGCCCAGGAGGCCAGCTTGAAGTTCTGGGCCGCCGGAGCGTTGTCACCGTCCTGGGCGATGAAGAGCCCCTCGGGATAGGTGCGACCAAAACGGCCCAGGGCCAGGGCGATTCCGTCAGTCTCCTCGGTGGCGCCAATGGCTCCGCCAGAAACTCGGAACCGTCCGGCGGGCGCAAGGTCGGGCAGGCGATAGAGGGCATAGGCGTTGTCGCCCTGGCTGGAGACCACCAGCCAGCCCCGGGTCCGGCCTTCCGGTGCCAGGGCCAGGCCCTCGACGTCCGGGACCAGCTGCGCGCCGTCGGCGCGGATCGCCAGGCGGCCCTCCGACGGGGCGTCGGGCCGGGCGTCGAACACCCAGACCCCGGCAGCCTCTTCGCCCACATAGAGGGTGCGGGTGCGATTATCGACCACGCAGCCCTCGGCCTGGGAGGGAACGCGAAGGTTCCGGACCGTCGTCCCGGACGCCCTGTCGCGTCCAAGGTCCAGGCGGACCTGGACGACCTGTCCGTCCTTGAGAACGGAGAAGGCGTGGATCTGACGGCCGAGCACGGCCAGGCAGGCCCCATAGGCCTCGCCCGCTCCGCCGCTGGCCTCGCCGAGGGGAACAAGCGCGCCCTTGCGGGTATCGAGCCGGTAGAACTTCAGGCGGGCTGCAGCTGGATCATTCCGGTCTGAGGCCACCACCAGGACGCCACGGGTGCCGAGATCCACCAGGTCCACATTGTTCACCCGCCCCGCAGGGGTGAAGTGCACGCTCTCGCCGGACAGGCGATAGACGTGAAGCCCCGCCTTCTTGTCGGTACCGACAATCAGGCTTTTCTCCGGATCACGCGAGTTCCGCCAGATGGCGGGGTCATCGGCGGCGTCGTCCGCCACCGTGCCCACGGGGGCGGTCTGGCCCCGGGCGGGGACGGAGACGGTCTGGGCCGCCGCGGCGGCCGAGAGCGCGCCGGCCAGAATGAGGCCGAGGCCGAGGGTCCGGGCGACCTGGATCAAAAGGACACCCGAACGCCGCCCGCGAAGCGTCGGCCGAACTGTTCCCATTCAATCGTGTAGATGTCGGTGAAGCCCGTCGGGATACCGGTGGCCGTCAGCAGGTTGCCGGGCTCGGCGTAGCGGCGGCCAGGGTTATCAAGGAGGTTAGTGGCGTCGAAGTAGAGCTCGACGTTCTTGTTCACCTCGTAACGGGCCGAGAAGTCCAGCTCGTCGTCCTCGGCCCAGTAGGTGTCACCGGCGTCGGTGAGGTCATCGGCGAAGCCGTCCAGCCAGGTCGAGCGCTTCTGGTAGCTCAGCCGCAGGGACAGGCCGTACTTCTCGTAGTAGCCGCTGACATTGAAGACCTCGTCGGAGGTCCCGGGCAGTCGCAGCTTGCGCGCCGGGGTAGACCCGATCGCCGGCTTCAGCACCTGGCTGCTGTTGAAGGTGGCGTTGGCGCTGACGCCGAAGCCCCCCATCCAGTCCGGAACGCCAAGGCTCTCCACCCAGGGGTCCAGCTGGAACTGAGCGGCCAGCTCCAGGCCAATCAGGTTCCCGTCGCCGCCGTTTGTGATGCCCGAGAAGATATAGTCCGACCGGTCGACACCATTGCTGTTCAGGGCATCGGAGCCGAAGGTCCGGGTCTGGCGGTAGAGGACGTCTTCCACCTCCTTGAAGAAAACGCCGGCCATCAGGTAGCCCTGCGGCTCGACGTACCACTCCAGGTAGGCGTCGAGGCCGTGGGCCCGCTCAGGCTGGACCCCCGGGTTACCGCCGGAGATCGTCTGGTTGGCGTCGTTCACCGTCACATTGGGACGCATCTGGTCGTAGTCGGCCCGGGCCGCGCCGCTGTTGTAGGACAGACGCAGCTTCTTGGTATCGTCCAGGTTTACGTTCACGTGCAGGCTGGGGAAGACGAGGGTGTTGTCAGACTCTGCCGTGACCAGGCTGGTGACGCCGCCGACCGTCGCCAGGGCGGTGCCACGGTTGTTGAGCTGCTCGACACGCACCCCACCGATGGCTGAGCCCCAGTCCCACTTCACAGTGCCCATGGCGTAGCCGGCCAGGACCTGCTCGCGGACTTCGTAATTGTTCCCGGTGGCCGGGCTGAACGTGTAGGCCTTGCGGGCGGCGTCGGAGGCCGTTTCCATCTTGCCCGGGTCAAAGTAGCGGAAGGTGTAGTCCATCGGGATCTCGCCGAGGAAGGCCTTGTCCAGCGAGAAGGCGTTGTAGTCGGTGGGTATGCCGATGGCGGCGAACTGGGCTGCCGTGTTGAGCGCCAGAGTCGTTTCATCGTTGACCTTGGTCCGCTGGTCGAACTGCAGGCCGACCCGGAAGGTCGCCTCGCCGCCCAGGAAGGCGGCTTCCTTGGCCACCCAGACCCGGCCTGTGTAAGCCGTGGTGGTGTCGACGGCATCCAGGATCGTGAAGGAGGTCAGCGGCTTGGTGAAGGTGTCGACGTTCGTCACCGGCGTCCCGGCCTGGTAGCGGGTCGGGTTAGACAGCTGCAGGGTGGTCGACAGGAGCAGGCGCGAGCGGTTCGGGTCGGAGAAGTCGTAGGCGACCGTCGGCCGCAGGGTGCGGGTGCTGGGGCTGTCCCACGTGGTCTCGCCGACCACGGACCGGTCGTCCTTGGACTCCGTATAGTTGCCCAGCCAGTTCAGGGTCCACCCCTCACCGAAGCCATGCTGGCCCTCGAGGGTGTTCGTGAAGATCGACTGTTCGAAGGCCCGGAGGGTCGAGCGCTGACGGATGTCGATCCCGTAGACGGACCCCTTCAGCGGGGTGTTCCCGATGCAGACATCCGCATAGCCAGTGTTGGTCGGGGTCGGGTTGATGGTCGTGGCGCAGGCATCGGTCAGGGGTGCCAGGTCCGACTGCCGGTCATCGAGGTCGAA
>CAIWHQ010000180.1 GCA_903912465.1 uncultured Alphaproteobacteria bacterium
GACCCGGCCGATGCCGCCGCCGGCCATGGCCTCGCCCAGCTTCTGGTCGGCGTCCAGGCGCGGACGCATGTAGGGATCTACCGAGAGGATCAGTCCCTCGACCTGGATCTCCCCCTCGCCGGCGTCGGGAATCTGGGTCTCAACGACAGCGAAGTCCTCGGGGACGGGAACCCCCTTGGGGCGGCGGACGAGATGCACCTGGCGGGTGATGGTCATGGACGTTTCCTCCGTTTGGAACCTCGATAGGCGAGCGGCGGCCCGGGGCCAAGCGCGAACCGGATCAGTCCGCCAGGGGCCCGTCGATCCGGCGGAGAAAGCGCAGTCGACCCCCGGCCAGGACCTCGATCTCGAACCAGGCGCTCTCACCCTCGAAGTCGGGCACTTCGGCGGGGTCCACGAACCGGTGCGGCCGGTCCCGGCTGGCCGCCCGGATCATCCCGTAGAGCAGGCGCCCGTCCAGGTCGTGTCGCCGGTGCAGAAGGCGTCGGATGCGGCGCACGTCTTCCTCCAGAAAGGGGAAGAACAAAAACAGAACATAGACCCGGACGCCAGAGGCGTGTCAGTCCCGCAGGAGCGGCAGGGACAGGCCCGAGACCGGTCGGGCGGCGAGAACCTCCCTGCGAAACCGGAAGAGCTCGGCCGGCCGCCCGCCCGTATCCTGGTCCAGGCGGCCCAGGCCTTCCACCAGGCCGGACCGTTCCAGGGCCCGCCGGAAGTTCTGCTTATGGAGGGGCACCCCCGCCACCCCCTCCACGGCCTTCTGGAGGGCCGAGAGGGTGAAGGCCTCCGGCATCATCTCGAAGATGACCGGGCGGTACTTGAGCTTGCCTCTCAGGCGGGAGAGGGCGGTTGCAAGGATCCGGCGATGGTCGGAGATCATCGGCTCTCCGAGGAACAGGCCCAGGCGGGCGACATCCGGCAGGGGCGCCTCGCCCCGGTCGCGCGAGGCCTCGGGGGCCAGGCCGGCCTCATAGAGCAGCTCGTAGCGCTCCAGGGCCCGCTCCTCGTTCCAGGGTGCCCCATCCAGGGCGAAGAGCAGCCGGACCCTCGACAGGTGCGCGGCTGAGCTGGCGGCCCACCGACGCAGCACCGGTTCGATCCCGTCCAGAGCGGCCGGACGCCCCTCCCGCCAGTCCTCCCACGGAAAGAAGCTCGTGAAGGCCGACCAGGCGGCACCCTTCTGGGCGGTGGTCTCCATCCTTGCCGTGAGACCGAGGTACCCCACCGAAATCACCCGCGCGGCCTCGGAGCCGTCCACGGCGGCCAGGGGTGCGTCCCGCCCCTTGTCGCCGAAGGTGTAGAGCTGCTCGACATAGCCGGGATCAAAGCCTGTCTGGGCCGAGACGAAGGCGCGCAAGGCCAGCTCGAAGGTCCTGTCGGCCCCGGGGTCGAAGGGGCCGAAGGGAAGGGCGGCCGGCGCCTCCGGTGTTCTCACCGTCAGGACCCGAGCCTCGCCCTCGGAGACGGCGGCGACCACCGCCGACAGGCCGATGACGATCCGCTGCGGGGTCACTCGGGTCCGCCCTCAGGATCCGTCCTCACGACGGCCGAGGCGAAGCCGGCCGCCTCCGACAGCAGGTGGAACCGCCGGACATAGTCCCTCTGCGCCGGGCCGGGGGCCAGGGGATCGATCTCAACGTGATAGCCTTCGGGCGGGGCACCGAAGAGGGCGAGGGATTCCTTGCGCCCAAACCCGGCCAGCTGGACGGCCTCGAAGTAGGCGCAGGCCCGGTCGGCGGACTTGATGAGCTTGCGGATGTCGGCAGGCGTCCGGGCGGGCAGGCCGAAGCGGATATGGATCGCCTGCTCCAGCCGGTGCTCGAAGGCCTTGTAGTCGTAGCCGAGGGCGGCCTTGAACGGGCTGATCATGTCCCCGATGACATATTCCGAGGCGTCGTGAAGCAGGGCTGCGAGGCGCCAGCGGGGGTCGAGGTCGGGCCTCAGGTGACCGCAGATCTCCTCAACCACCAGGGAATGCTGGGCCACGGAAAAGGCATGCTCGCCGGTCGTCTGCCCATTCCATCGCGCCACCCGGGCAAGGCCGTGGGCGATGTCCTCGATCTCGATGTCGAGGGGGGAGGGATCCAGGAGGTCCAGGCGCCGTCCGGACAGCATGCGTTGCCAGGCCCGCGGAGGACTTGGGGCGGCGCGCTTCACTTCAGGTCTCCGCGGACGGACATGCCCGACAGGTGCACCGGGCCTTGAGAAAGATCAATGACGGTGCGCAGGCTGTCGGCCTAGGATCCACAGGAGCCAGGGAGAAACCGCATGAGCTGGGCGAGGGTGATGGTGCCGCTGGCCGGCACCGCAGGCGACGCCGCCGTACTGTCTGCCGCCGTGCGCGCGGCGGCCCCCTTTGACGCGGAGGTCTCAGCCGTCTTCGCCCCTGCAGACGTCGCCGACATCATGCCCTGGCTTGGAGAAGGCTACCTCGGCGGCGTGCAGACCACGGCGATCGAGACCCTCCGCCAGGCGGCGGCTACAGGAGAGACCCGCTCCCGCGCGGCCTTCGAGGCCTGCGACTATGCCAAGAAGACCTTCCTTGCCTTGCAGAGCCCGGTCTGGGCGGCCCTGTCTGCCGAGGCCCGTCTCTCCGACCTGGTGGTCTTCGGAGATGACCCGGCGCGGGGCCGGGGTCCCCTGGCCGAGTGTTTCCAGCAGATCGTTGCGGACGAGCAGAGGCCCGTCCTCATCGCCCGCGAGGGCTTCGAGGTCGCCGGCGTCGTGGCCGTCGCCTGGGATGGCGGCAAGGAGGCCAGCCGGGCCGCCCGACTGGCCTTGCCCCTCCTTGAAAAGGCTGCCCGGGTCGTCCTCCTCGCGGCCCCCAAGGCGAGTTCCCGCCATTTCGAACCCGAGCGCCTGAAGGCCTATTACGCAGCCCGGGGCGTCCAGGCTGACATCGAGATCCTTGGCGAGAAGGGCGAGGCGGGAGGCCTCCTCCTGAACGCCGTCCAACGGGTCGGTGCCAACCTTCTGGTGGCGGGTGCCTTCGGCCATCCCCGGCTCCAGGAGTTCATCTTCGGCGGGACCACCCGCACCCTGCTGGCGGCCCAGCAGCCGTCGCTCTTCCTTTCCCACTAGAGGTCAAACCTTCATGTCCCTGTCGCGCATCGTCATGCGGCTTGCCCGCAATCCAGGCTCAGAGGTCGGCGGCGACGATCGCCGGGGCTACACCCTCACCGCCCCGCTCACCGCCGAAGGCCGGCTGGACGCGGAGGCCTACGCCCAGGACCGGGAGGCCTGCTCTGTCCGCCGATTCGCACCGGACGAGGACGCCGTGACCGGTCGCCTGGCCCGGCGTGGCCAGAACTGGTTCTTCGATTACGACAGGCAGTCCAGCGATGACGATGAACCCGTGCATCGGCTCGGGGATCACCGCTTCGTCGTTGGCGAATACGTCACCGTGACCGACGAGGGCGGTCAGCCCCTGACCTACAGGATCACCGAGGTCCAGGCGGCCTGATCGACCAGGCCTTCCCCCGGAAACGCAAACGCCCCGGCCGTGAGGCCGGGGCGTCGTGGTTCAGGGTTGTCTTTGCGTTACTGGCCGGGACGCGGCGGGCCGCCCTCGCGACGGGCGAGGAAGGCCAGGCGTTCGAACAGCTGCACATCCTGCTCGTTCTTCAGGAGGGCACCATGCAGGGGCGGGATCAGCTTGGTGGGATCGCGTTCCTTCAGCATCTCGGCGCTGATGTCCTCGACCATCAGGAGCTTCAGCCAGTCCAGCAGCTCGGACGTGGAGGGCTTCTTCTTCAGGCCCGGCACCTTGCGCATGTCGTAGAAGATCCGCAGGGCCTCCGAGACCAGCTTCTGCTTGATGCCCGGATAGTGCACCTCGACGATGTCGTTCATCGTCTCGACCTCGGGGAAGCGGATGTAATGGAAGAAGCAGCGGCGCAGGAAGGCGTCGGGCAGCTCCTTTTCGTTATTCGAGGTGATGATCACCACCGGCCGGATCTCGGCCCGGATGGTCTCGTTGGTCTCGTAGACATAGAATTCCATGCGATCGAGCTCCTGCAGGAGGTCGTTCGGGAACTCGATATCCGCCTTGTCGATTTCGTCGATCAGCAGGACCGGGCGCTTCGGGGCCGTGAAGCCCTCCCAGAGCTTGCCCTTCTTGATGTAGTTGCGGACGTCCTTGACCCGCTCGTCGCCCAGCTGGCTGTCGCGCAGGCGGGTCACGGCGTCGTACTCGTAGAGGCCCTGATGAGCCTTGGTCGTGGACTTGATGTGCCAGGTGATCAACTCGGCATCGAGGGCCTTGGCGACCTCGTAGGCCAGTACGGTCTTGCCGGTTCCCGGCTCGCCCTTGATCAGAAGGGGGCGCTCGAGGGCGATGGCGGCGTTGACGGCCACCTTCAGGTCATCGGTAGCAACGTAATTCTCGGTGCCTTCAAAACGTTGGCTCATCTGGGCTCCCCGGGAGCGCCGCCCTGCGGGACGCCCGATCAAATGTTTCAATGCTGGGGGCACACTAAAGGCTGGCCCGCGACATTCAAGCCGCTTCGTCCCGGGGCCACTCCACCCCCCAGCCCGACCGGAGGCTCAGCCGGCGACCCTGGCCCCAAGGGCGTCTGCGACAGACTGGAGGACCACTTCCCAGTCCCCGAAGGTCCGCGAGGCGAACATCCGGACCCGGGGATACCAGGGGTAGGTCGCCGCCCCCAGGGTTGTCCAGGCGTCGGGCGCCGTGACCAGCCAGGCGGGGGTGCCGCACGCCGCCGCCAGGTTGAAGCTGGCGTTCGAGACCCCGATCACCAGGTCCAGGGCGCTGGAGAGAGCGGACACGCCTTCCAGGTCCTGCTTCAGGTCCAGGCCCACTGGCGTCCGGATTTTGACGCCGAGGGCGTCCCGGGCGAAGGCGATCTCTCCGGTGCAGTCGCCATACTGCAGGTTCACGAAGGTGACGCCGGGACTCCCCAGCACCGGTGCCCAGGCCTCGAAAGGCGCGAAGGCATTGTTCCGCGACCCGGACATCAGGCCGCTCTTCCAGAGGAGGCCCACGCGCAGGCCCGGTGCTTCGGTCGCAAGCCAGTCGCGCCAGGTCCGGACCTGCCCGGGGTCGGCCTCCAGGAACCGATCCCGGTCCGGGAAGGCGGAAATCGACGGGCGCAGGTCGGGCAGGAGGTCGGCCATGGGTGCCCAGGCCCCGGTGCGTCCGCCCTCATCGGAGGCGGTCGACAGGCGACGCACCTTGCGCCCTCCGGTCTCCTGGGTGGCGTGGGACGTCACCGGCACACCTGGAAACGAGCGTTGGAACAGGCTCACCAGGCGGGGTTCGACTGCGAGGGCCAGGCTGGCGGGCGCCTGGGGGCCGTCGAGGAGTTCGGGGATGAGGCCCGCGAACATGACTTCGTCGCCGAGGCCCTGCTCTCCGACCAGCAGCAGGTCTGAGCCCTTGAGGGCCTCGCCCGGCCGCCACCGCCGCCCGGGAATGTCAAATTCCGCTGACCCCGGGAAACCGGGATCATTCCGGATGGCGTAGTCGCGCCAGCCCTGGGAGAGGTCGCCCAGTCGAAGATGGGCGCAGGCGCGCGAGAAGACCAGGGTCGCCCTGTCCCGCGGCGAGAGTCCGGTCTGCGGGATCTGCTCCAGGGCGGCGAGGGCCCTGCCGGTCTCGCCCTGTGTCATCAGGAGATTGGCCGCATTGAAGCGGGCCGGAGTCAGGGAGGGGGCGAGCCTCAGGGCCTCGTCGAAGAAGGTCTGTGCAGACGCAAGGTCTCCCCGGTCGGCGACCAGCACCCCCAGGGCATTCCAGGCCTCCGGCGACTCCGGCCGCTGAGTGAGATGGGTCGAGAGGACCTCCACGGCCCCGTCACCCTGTCCCTGGCCTGCCAGGGCGCGGGAGAGCAGGCAGACAGCCTCCGCATCGTCCGGGTTCCCGGCCAGGGCCCGTCGGGAAAAGGCGTCGGCGACAGGGGCCATGCCCAGGTCCAGGGCGATCCGCGCCAGGCCCTTGAGCAGGGCCCCATCTCCCGGATCGAGGGCGAGGGCCCCCTCGTAGGCGGACAGGGCTCCGGCCAGGTCGCCAGAGGTCTCCGCCGCCAGGGCGAGGATCCGCCAGGCCCCGACCGAGGTGCGATCCTGCTCCAGGGCCTTGCGCGCCAGGTCGGCTGCAGCATCGGTGCGGGACTCGTCGAGATGCTTCAGCGCCTGGCCCAGCAGAGCGTCGACCCCGGCCCCTGTCACCGATCGGTCCCGAACTCTCGGCCGAGGTCGGTAGCGATCGTCTCCAGCGCAGGTCCCCATTTGGCATAGGCATCCGGCTGGTACAGGCGCACCTGCGGGTACCAGGGATAGCGGTCGGTACCGAGTGGGGTCCAGGCGCCCTTGGCGGAGATGAGCCAGGCGGCCGTCCCCGTGGCCGCGGCCAGGTTGAAGGTGGCGTTGGAGAAGCCGATGACGAGGTCCATGGCGCTGGACAGGGCGGCGACGTCGTCCAGGTCCTGCCTGAGGTCGATGCCGGGCGGGTTCCAGACCTCGACGCCGAAGCGCTCCCGGGCCATGCGGAGTTCGTCCTCGACGTCGCCGTACTGCAGGTTCACGAAGACGGGCCCCTTTGTGCGAAGGACGGCCTCCCAGGCATCGAAGGGCGAGAAGTACCTGTGCCGCCCTCCGGTCAGGACCGCACTCTTCCACAGCAGGCCCACCTTGGGGCCAGCGGGTGCGGAGTCCAGTATGTGCCGCCAGTGAGTGACGCGCTCGGGGTCAGGAACCAGATAGCCCCGCCTGTCCGGGAAGGACGCCAAATCCGGTCGGAACTCCGGAAGGCAGGAGCCAAGCGGGGACCAGTAATCAAGTCCGGCGCCGCCCTCTCCGAGATTGGGAACCAGCCGGATCGTCCGCCCGCCGGCGTTGACCGTCCTGTGAGGCTCGACCCGGACGGATGGGAAGCTGCGGGCGAAGAGCGGGACCAGGCGAGGCTCGACGGCCAGTGTGAGGCGACCCTCCGGTCCCAATCGCCCGAGGACATCCGGCAGTATGCCGCCAAAGAGCACCTCGTCGCCCAGGCCCTGCTCGGCGATCAGCAGGAGCGACTTTCCCTCGAGGGGAAGGCCAGGCTTCCACCTGGGACCCTCCATGGCGAAATAGGTTCCATCCGGGAAGTTGATGTCATTCCGCGCCTCGTAGTTCTTCCAGCCGTCGGCTAACCGTCCCATCGTGATCTGGGCGAGACCCCGGGTGAGGTTCATCATCGCCTTCTCATCGGCGGAAATGGGCCTCTTCAGGGCGTCCTCGATCTCCTTGAGGGCAGCCTCCGGATCGCCGAGGTTTATCCAGAGGTTGCCGAGGTTGTACCTGGCGCGGGCCAGACCGGGGTCGAGGCGGAGGGCCTCGCGATAGAAGATTTCGGCATTCTCCGGGTCACCGTTGTCGGACACCATCGACCCCAGGCTGTTCCAGAGATTGGCGTAGCCGGGGTGCTGGGCCAGGAAGTTGCGCAGGTATTCGATGGCTTCGGGTACCCGGTCCTGGGCCCGGATCGCCAGGGCCAGGTTGTTGACCGCTTCGGCATGCACAGGCACCCGGGAGAGGAAGATTCGGAGGATCTGTTCGGTGGTCTCGAACATGCCCATCCGGAATCCGAGCCGTCCGAGGTTGACCAGGATCTCGTCATCCTCGGGCATGAGGGCCAGGGCCGCCTCGTAGCAGGACAGGGAGTTCACAAAATCCCCGCGCCCCTCCTGGGCGACGGCGAGAATGTGCCAGCCCACGCCGCAGCGCTCGTCGATCTGGAGGGCTTCGATGGCCAGTTCGGCCGCCGAGTCGAGGCGATGGCGTTTGATGTCCTGGACTGCGCGGTCGAGTATGCCCGAAATCCGAAGGGTCTTCTGCTCTGCGAGGGTCTTCCTCAGAAGCCTCAGGGAATCGGGGGAGGCGCTGGAGCCCATCAGGCCCGCCGCGGCGCCGCGGGCTTGCAGGGGCGGCGCAGGAATTGAGGGCTCACGCATGGTCAGGGCGTCCGAGATTGAAGACGCGGCACAATGCCGGCCCCAGAGTTAACACCTCGCTAACCATACCGGCGGTGACCATAAGGATATCGTTAACCCGTAAGGCCCTAGTGAATGTTCAGTCTCCGGGTTTGCATCCGGCGGATAGAATGAGGATCACGCCTTGCCTCTGAAACTCTCCCTCAAGCCTGGGGAAAAGTTCGTCCTGAATGGCGCCGTGGTCCAGAATGGCGACCGTCGCGGCGTGCTGATCCTGCAGAACAAGGCGTCCGTTCTTCGGGAGAAAGACATTCTCCAGCCGGAGGATGCCAAGACCCCCGCGCGGCGGATCTATCTTCCGGTCATGATGATGTACATCGAGCCTGCGGAGGCCTCGAAGTTCTACGATGAGTTCGTTCAGCGGATGGGCGAGTTCATGGGTGTGATCCGGAACCCCCAGGTCCTCGCCGAGTGCGTGACGGTCTCGCGGTGTTGCATGCAGCGCGACTACTACAAGGCCCTGCTGGGCTGCCGTAAGCTTATTGAGTACGAAGATTTGAGGATGGGAAATGTCCCTGAGGGCGTACCAGCAGGCCGCGACGAGCGCTGAGACCCCGAGGGACACCGAGTATCGCCTGTTCGCTCAGGTGACCCTCGCCCTCGCAGAGGCCGCGCGTCTGGATCCCAAGGATTTTGCCGGCAGGGTTCCCGCCCTCGACTGGAACCGTCGCCTGTGGTCGGTCCTGGCCACCGACTGCGCGGAAGAGGGCAATGGCCTGCCCAAGGAACTTCGGGCCGGGATCATCTCGCTGTCCATCTGGGTCAACAAGTACACCAGCGAAGTGATCCGCGGCGAGGACGACATCCAGGATCTGATCGACGTCAACCGGATGATCATGCAGGGTCTGAGCGCCAGCGCTGAAGCGGCGGCCTGATTCCCTTTCGAGCGCGGAGACTGCCCGTCCCATGAAACGCATTCTGGTCACCGGTGGAGCAGGCTTCATCGGGTCGCACCTCTGCGAACGCCTCCTCGAGGCCGGACATGAGGTCCTCTGCGTCGACAATTTCTACACGGGTGCCCGTCGCAACGTGGCCCACCTGATGGGAAATCCGGCCTTCGAGCTGCTGCGGCACGATGTGACCTTCCCGCTCTTTGCGGAGATCGACGAGATCTACAACCTGGCCTGCCCGGCCTCGCCGGTGCACTACCAGTTCGACCCCGTCCAGACGACCAAGACGTCGGTTCATGGCGCCATCAACATGCTGGGCCTTGCCAAGCGCCGACGCGCCCGGATTTTCCAGGCCTCCACCAGCGAGGTCTACGGCGACCCGGTCATCCACCCGCAGACCGAAGACTATTGGGGTAACGTCAATCCTATCGGCATCCGGTCCTGCTACGACGAGGGCAAGCGCTGCGCCGAGACCCTGTTCTTCGACTATCACCGCCAGCATGGCCTGAGGATCAAGGTCGCCCGGATCTTCAACACCTATGGCCCAAGGATGCATCCCAATGACGGGCGGGTGGTATCCAACTTCATCGTCCAGGCCCTGAAGGGCGAGGACATCACTCTTTATGGAGAGGGACTCCAGACCCGGTCCTTCTGCTTCGTCGATGACCTCGTCGAGGGCATACTGCGCCTCATGAATACGGCGGACGAGGTCACTGGCCCCGTCAACCTGGGCAATCCGGGTGAGTTCACCATCCGGGCCCTGGCCGAACGGGTGATCGCCCTGACCGGGTCCGCCTCGCGCCTGGTCCATATGCCCCTGCCGCCGGATGATCCGCGGCAAAGGCGCCCGGACATCAGCCTCGCCGGACGACTCCTGGACTGGAAGCCGACCATCGAACTCGACGAGGGGCTTTCGCGGACCATCGCCTATTTCGACAACCTGCTCGCCTCCGAGCCAAGGTAAGGCGGCAGGAAGCGCCCGGCGGATCCTGCCGGTCGGCCGGCAAGGACAGGCTGGCGGGAGACGCTGCGCGCGTCTTAGAGATCTGAAAATTCTTTGAATTCAACGACCTGAGGCAGATCTGGCGCGCGCGCCGGTTGGCCTGGCTGTTGCGATGATCTCGGTGCGAAGAATCGCGCGTCCGCAAAAGCCGGACGAAAACCCCGACCAGAATGGAAGGTACGACATGGGTGTTCAATCCATCAACACGAACGTGAGCGCCATGCTGGCGCTCCAGAACCTGAACGCGTCACAAGCGGAACTGAGGAGCGCTGAACAGCGGATTGCAACCGGCCAGAAAGTGGCCACCGCCAAGGACAATGGCGCAATCTTCGCCATTGCGACGACCCAGAGGGCCTCCTCCCGCGCGCTCGATGCCGTGAGGGAGTCTCTCCAGCGTAGTCAGTCCGTGGTGGATGTTTCGGCTGCATCCGGTGAAATCATCTCCGATCTTCTGATCCAAATGAAGGAGAAGGCACTCGCGGCGGCGGACGCACAACTGAACACCAGTTCACGGGCGGCGATGAATGCTGATTTTGTCGCCCTCCGGGATCAGATCACCAAGGCTGTCAACAACGGCGGGTTCAACGGTGCCAACCTTCTCAAGGCGGGCGCCCCGGACGTGGCGGCGTTGGCGGACGAGTCCGGCAAGAGCCTCCTGACCGTCAAGGCCCAGGACCTCTCGCTGAACAGCGCGAATGTGAAGGTGACGGCGACCACCTCGGTCTCCACCGTTACCCTCGCGGCGGGCGCCCTCTCCCTGGTGAACGCATCATTGCAGAACGTCTCCCTCGCCCTGGCCAAGCTGGGAACAGGTGGGCGCGCGCTCTCGACGCATCTGACCTTCGTGAACAAGCTTCAGGACGCGATCGACGCCGGCATCGGAAACATCGTTGACGCCGACCTCGCGAAGGAAAGCGCCCGGATCCAGGCCCTGCAGACAAAGCAGCAGCTCGGATTCCAGGCCCTGTCCATCGCCAACCAGGGGCCGGGGCAGCTGATGAGCCTCTTCCGCTAGGACGCAGGGCCAGGCGGGCCGGATTTCGGCCCGCCTGGTCCCCCCTTACGCTGCACGCTGGGCTGAAACTGCCTGGCGGGCCCGGCAAAACTTGCCTGTATCCCGGCAATATGTGCCGCCCCCGACATGCTAAACCAGACATTAATGCTTTAAAAACAGTAGTTTGTAGAAAGTCCCGCCTCTTCTCGATGTGGCCCGCTCTTTGCAGCGACCCTGTCGGAGCAAAACGCTCCCCGTCCTCAAAACGAGGACCGGACACCTGAGAAGAAAGGTACGTTAATGTCTGCAAGCATTAACACGAACGTCGCGTCCATGCTCGCGATGCAGAACCTGAGCCGGACCCAGTCCGAACTCACCACCACCCAAGCCCGCATCGCTACCGGACAGAAGGTCTCGTCGGCCAAGGACAATGGCGCCATCTTCGCCATTGCCACCAACATGCGCGGTTCTTCGCTCGCCCTCAACGCCGTGCGCGAGTCCCTTCAGCGGGGCCAGTCCTCCACCGACGTGGCTCTTGCGGCCGGGGAGACGATCTCCGACCTCCTGAACCAGATGAAGGAAAAGGCGCTTTCGGCGGCTGATACCCAGCTGAACTCGTCTTCGCGCAATGCCATGAATGCGGACTTCACCGCCCTTCGCGACCAGATCACGAAGGCGGTCAACAACGCCAACTTCAATGGCTTCAACCTGATCAAGAGCGGCGGCACGGATATCACGGCCCTGGCCGATGAATCCGGTTCCAGCAAGATCACTGTGGCGGCTCAGGACCTGTCCCTGGACGGCGGCAACGTGACGGTGGAATCGGGTACCGATGTTTCTACCACCAGCAACGCGTCCGCTGCTCTTACCCTGGTGAACGCGTCGATCAAGAACGTGTCCCTCGCCCTGGCCAAGCTGGGTTCGGGTTCAAAGGCGCTGGCGACCCATCTGAGCTTCGTCAACAAGCTCCAGGACGCCATCGACGCCGGTGTTGGCAACATCGTCGACGCCGACCTGGCGAAGGAAAGCGCCAAGATCCAGGCCCTGCAGACCAAGCAGCAGCTCGGCTTCCAGGCGCTCTCGATCGCCAACCAGGGACCCTCGTCCCTGCTGAGCCTCTTCCGATAGGTGACGGGCCGCGCGTTGCTTCGGCGGCGCGCGGTGGTTCCGGGGCGGCGCCTGGCGTCGTCCCGGAAACCGTCGCCCTTCTGAGTCCAACCTCGGTCGGAGATAGGAGCCATGGAAAGTAAACTCAGTCCAGTTCCGGTGCCGCCAGAGTTGTCGTCTGGCCAACCGCAGGCCCAGCCTGCGGCGTCCAAGGACCGTAACGAACTTTCGATTCCTGCGTACACCCCACCGCCCTCTGCGGATCTGCGCCTGGTGATCGAGCCCCACGGGAGTTCGTACGTCTACAAGACCATCGATCGCCGCACCGGCGAAGTCGTCTCGCAGTATCCGATTGAAGAGATCCTGAAGATGCTCAGCGAGCAGAGATACACCGCAGGCGTGGTGATCAGCACCATCGCCTGAACCTGCGCCTCGGCGCAGACCTTGCAGAGCCTGACCGCACCGGTTCGCCGGATGCGGCCGCTTAGGTTTGTGCGTTAACCATTTGCAAACCACGTTCCGGAGATAAGGAGGTGTCTAGAAGGGCTCAGCCTGCCCGAGTCGGCACAAGACTCAGGCGGCTACCTCGCCAAGGAGGGCGGAATGTCGCTGACGATCAATACCAACAAGTCGGCCATGGTCGCCTTGCAGAACCTGAATCAGACCAGCGACAAACTCGGAGTCACGCAAAACAAGGTCGGCACCGGCCTGCGGATAGCCACCTCGAAGGATAACTCGGCGATCTGGGCGATCGCCCAGAACCAGCGCGCGGACATTGGTGGCCTGTCCTCGGTCAAGATGGGACTTGATCGCGCGCAGTCGATCGGTGACGTCGCCCTGACCGCCGGCCAGTCGATCTCGGAACTTCTGGTCCAGATGAAGGAGAAAGTGGTCGCGGCGCAGGACGCCTCCATCACCACGACTTCCCGCAGGGCCCTCGACGCCGACTTCAAATCCCTTCTGGCCCAGATCTCTCAGGTCATCCGCAACGCCTCCTTCGACGGGGCGGACCTGCTGGACAACTCCCTGCCGGGCGGGCTGAGGTTCCTCGCGGACGCCGACGCCACAACCTACGTGACCCTCGCGAACCAGGATCTCAGTCTGGGCGGCACCATCATCACCCTGGCGTCCACCTCGTCCATTACCAGCACAACCCTGGCCTCCAATGCGCTGAGCCAGCTGCAGGCTTCCATCGGTAATGTCAGTCTGGCCCTCGCCAGGATGGGCGCCCAGGTGAGGCAGATCGAGAACCACAACAAGTTCGTCGGAAAGCTCTCGGATTCCATCGAGGCCGGCATCGGCAACCTGGTCGACGCCGACCTGGCCAAGGAAAGCGCCCGGCTGCAGGCCCTGCAGGTCCAGCAGCAGCTCGGCGCCCAGGCCCTGTCCATCGCCAACCAGTCGCCGAACATCATCCTGTCCCTCTTCCGCGGGGGCGGATGACGGGTGACGGGTGAGGACTCCTTAAGGCTTGGGCCTTAAGGGTGTTAGGTGCGGCGCAATCCCTGCGTCGATGAGGCGGGTTCTGTGACCTCGATCCGGAATTTCTCGGCCAGCTCCCTCGGACTTCTGTTCCCAGCAGGACAGTCGGGTGGATTTGGCTCCCTCGGCGGGGTCGGGCAGAGCATTTCCGCCGACACGCTTTCGAGTGCCTTCGGCGCGCAGTCCGGTGCCACCGCGACCCGGAAATATGCGCCGACTGCGCCCTGGTCGCCTTCGGCCCAGCCCAATCCGGCAAACGACACCTCGCGTCTCTCCGAGGCGGCAAAGCAGGTCCTCAGGGGGGGATCCAGCTTCATCAATGAGGACTCGGCGCTGCTGGACATGCCGAACGCCAGTTCGGACTACAAGAAGCTCTTCGCCCTCTACAACGGCCTGAACACGCTCTCCCAGCTCGCCGAGAACGCCAAGGCCAAGTCGATTTCGACCGCGGACAAGGCCCAGCTCCAGAAGGCGTTCCAGAGCGGCGTCGCCGAGGTCGTGAGCTATGTCGGCTCCGCCCGCTTCGACCGCCTGCGCCTGGCCCTCGGCGAGGTGAACGCCTCGGCGCGGTCTACCTCCGCCTCAAGGACTGCGCCGACCGCCTACGCCTCACCTCCCCTGGTGGCCAACGATCCGACCCAGACCCTCGACGCCCTGCAGGGCGATGTCCGCTTCACCATGCAGGTCACCCGCCTCGGGCAGGCCCGCAGCATCGACATCGACCTGTCCTCCCTGTCGCCCTCGGACCGGACCCTTCCCAAGTTCGTGGCTTTCGTGAACGAGAAGCTGTCGGCGGAGGGCCTCGTCACCCGCTTCGAGACCCGCCGGATCGCCGGACAGGAGCGGACCGCCATGGTGGGCGGAAAGCCCGTCTCCCTGGGCAAGACGCCGGACACATGGGGGCTCAACCTCAAGCTCGACAGTTCGGAAGCGGTCAGCCTGACCCCCGCATCGACTGTTCCGGCCATCTACCTGGCCCAGAAGGCGGGAAATCCGGACCCGGATGGCAAACCGGCGACGAAGGACGCTGTCCTCTCCAACCAGCTCCTGAAGTTCCAGACGGGCGCAGACACCCTGGCGCCGCCGGCTCCCACCGGTGCGGAGGCGGCCCTGACGAATGGCCAGGTCTGGTCCAAGACCATCGATCCCGGCCTTTCCGGCGTGCGGTCTATGCAGACCCTGCCGGACGGTTCGGTCCTGGTCCTTTCGGATGTCACCGGGGCGCTGGGCGGCCAGAACATCCGAGGCGATCGCGACGTCGTCCTGCAAAAGTTTGATTCGGCTGGAAAGCTGCTCTTCTCCAGGGATCTCGGGGCGTCGGATGAGGCCTCAGGCCTGTCCATGTCCGTCGCCGATGACGGCCGGATCGCCATTGCCGGCAAGGTCAAGGGTCAGATCATCGGCGCCGGGACCGGCTCCATCAACGAGGCCAAGGGGGCCACCACCGACAGCTTTGTCACCGTCTACAATGCCGCCGGCGAGGAGCTCTGGAGCCAGAAGCGGGGGTCTGTCGGAGATGACGAGGCCTCGCATCTGGCCTGGGACTCCGCCGGCAAGCTCTACGTCGCCGGCAACAGCAGCGGCGGCCGGGGCGCGCAGGCGGGCCTCGGGTCGTCCGACGTCTACCTTGAGACCTACGTGCAGGACGCCGACAACAAGGTGACCTATTCCGCAGCGGCCATCGCCGGTACCGCGGGCAAGGATGCGGCGCGCGGCCTCTACATCAACGGAACGGACCTCTATCTCGCCTCCAACGATGGCGGATTTGGCGTAGTCCGGCGGTTCGACCTCTCCGGCGGCGACCCCGTCCTCGCGGCGACCCGCGACCTCGGGAGCCTGAAGGGCGGCGACCTGACCGGGATTGGTATGGCCGGTGGCCGCATCGTCGTGGCTGGCAACACCTATTCCGGCGACCTCGACGCCGGAAATGTGACCCGGGCCTACTCCGGCGGCCAGGACGCCTTCATCGCGCGGCTGTCGACATCGCTCAATTCGTCCGGCCAGGATCGGCTCACCTTCTTTGGCGGGCAGGGTGACGACACGGCCACGGGCATGGCCATCGCCAATGACCGTGTCTTCCTGACGGGAACCACAAAGACCGACCTTCCGTCCCTGCCGGCTGTCGGAAAGGTTGATGGCTTTGTCGCCCAGATCAATCCTTCCAACGGCGACATCGAGTGGTCCCGGCGGTTCTCCGGCAAGGACGGGTATGTCGCGCCTTCGGCCATTACCGTCGATGCCAAGGGCGCCAGTGTCCTCGATCGCCTCGGACTGCCAACCGGCGCCGTCAATACCGGCGACTCCGTTCGTCTCGACGCCATCAGCTCGGTGCGGGTCGGGGATCAGTTCCAGGTGCGGACCCGCCTGAACGGGCCGACGACCACGCTCACGGTGCTGGACGGCGATACCCTGGCGACCTTCGCCGAGCGCATGAAGCGGGTGCTGGGCGGCCAGGCGGACGTCAGGGTCATGGCGGTCGAAGGCGGCAAGCGGCTGCAGGTCCGCCCCCTCACCACCCGGAATCTGATCGAGCTTGTCGCCGGGCCTGAAGGCAAGGACGCCCTGAAGGCGCTTGGCCTTCCCGAGGGCGTGATCCGGGGCACCACCGTTGCCAAGGGGGGCAAGCTGGCGCCCGG
Source organism: uncultured Alphaproteobacteria bacterium (assembly GCA_903912465.1). Lineage (GTDB taxonomy): Bacteria > Pseudomonadota > Alphaproteobacteria > Caulobacterales > Caulobacteraceae > Phenylobacterium. The sequence goes on from CAIWHQ010000180.1 coordinate 16,104, forward strand.
CGACGGCGGCTATCCGATCTATGGCCTGAAGATGAACGGCAAGATCAACCTCAGCGATACGGTCGAGATCAACCACGCGGCGGCGGAGCTTGCCGGCGCAGTCAACGTCCTGCGGAGCGCCTACCGCGAGCTCAGGGACGCGGCGACACCGGCGACGGTCAAGGCGGCGCAGAGCGCTGGCGGAGGAACCGTCCCGGCCTACCTCAAGAAGCAGATCTCCAACTACCAGGATGCGCTCTCCAAGCTCACGGGTTCGGGGTGAACCGCCTTGCTTCGGGGACCGTCAACCTCTAGCCAGACGTAATGGACACGCCACCAGAAGCCGGAGAACGGCCCGGCACCCTTCGTAGGGTCCTGCTGGTTGGTGGCCTGCTCGCCGTCGTCGGCGGTCTTCTTTCCGGGCTGGTCCTGATGGTGTTCGGCCGTTCCGGCGATGGACCGCCCCCTGCCATGGTGGGCGGACTGGTGGTGGAGTCCGGGCCTCGCGCGGACTCCCGCCTCGCTGCCGGAACCCGGCTCCGCTGCTATGTGGAGGGCCAGTTTGTCGGCGACCTGACGCTGGAGCTTTGCGCCCGGCGCAACGGCGTTGCCTCGGGGGCCCTCGACGTGGGGATCGATCCTTCGGGTGCCCTGGGCGCCGGCGCCGGTGCCTTGACCCCGCTTCCGTCGGTTCCGCCGGCCCCTCCGGAAACCGCGCCTGTGGAAGTCATCAGGCCGTCCGAGCCCGAGATTTCGAAGTCGCAGCCAACGCCCTCGGCCCCTCAGGCCGCCTGCTGGCGGCACACGGGTTCAGAATGGCGTCGGTTGCCGGGCGAGATGACCCAGTCGTCCTGCGTCCAGACCCTCTTCGCCGGCCGCTGCGAGCGCCCGGGCGAGGCAACCTATGGCCGGTGGGGCGCGCAGACCCTCAGGCTGGTTCCCGGCCGCGTTGAGGTATCGGGGGACAACCGTACCTTCCGCACCCTTGTCGAGCAGTCATCCAACTGTAGTCTCTCCGGTGTTCCGTGACGACGTGAGACAACGGGGCTCGCCTGAAGTCGCCCCTGGAGTTAGCCTAGCGCCATGAGACTGTCCTCGACCCTTGTTGCCCTCGCCATAGCCTCCGCCCTTGGAGCCTGTTCCAAGCGGACAGAGCCGCCCGGCGGCGCCGGGGTGTGCTATCATGTCCAGGTGACCAAGGAGGGACTGAGGTACAATCCTCTTCCGTCCAAGCAGCCCGACCTGGAGCACTGCGCTGCGGCGCTCGAGGCCATGCGCATCCGTTTCCTGAACATGGGCGGGAACCAGACCGAGATCGCGGGCGCCTATCAGGCCAGCTTCATTTTCCTGCAGTCGACCGGCATCTACGTTTCGACCTCCTGGGAGGGGAATCGCTTCCCGGCCCTCGTCAGGTCCGGCGATGGCCGGCTTGTCGTCCCCGGTGCCATGCCGATGTCGCCCGGGAACTGAAAATCCCCTGTGGATGAAGCCCCGGGAATAGAACAAAGACAGAACAAACGTATTGCCCGGGGTCCGGGCCTCGTCTAGGCTTCCCTCTGGGCTCGCGCCCGCACCTACGGAAGCTGATGGAGAGTCACATGGCGGGCAGCGTCAACAAGGTCATCCTGGTCGGAAATCTCGGTGCCGATCCCGAGATCCGCAGCCTGAATTCCGGTGACAGGGTCGCCAACCTGCGGGTGGCCACCTCCGAGACCTGGCGCGACCGTGGGACGGGCGAGCGCAAGGAAAAGACCGAGTGGCACCGGGTCGTCATCTTCAATGACAACCTGGTCAAGGTGGCCGAGAGCTACCTTCGCAAGGGCTCCAAGGTCTACATTGAGGGCTCGATCCAGACGCGGAAATGGGCGGATCAGTCTGGCCAGGAGAAGTTCTCCACCGAGATCGTCCTGCAGAAGTTCCGGGGTGAACTGACCATGCTTGATGGGCGCGGCGACGATGCCGGCGGCCGCGAGGGTGGTGGGGACTCAGGCGGCGGTTTCCAGTCCGGCGCGCGCACCCAGCCTTCCGGACCGCGAGAGGATTTCTCTGCGGACCTGGACGACGAAATCCCCTTCTAGAGCCAACAACCGGCCTCTCGGCTAGCCCCTTGACCCAGGGGGATTCCAGCCCGTGTCCGGTTGGCCGGAAGCGCTGGGAATGCTAAAGAAAATCAGGCTACTTCCTGCCTGATTCTAAGGGCAAAATTCCCCCTTGAGTACCATCGGCTCCCCCCCGTCTGAAGACGGACGCGCGCCCGGCATTTTGCCGATCACCATCGAGGACGAGCTGCGGCGCTCGTACCTCGACTACGCCATGAGCGTGATCGTCAGCCGTGCACTTCCGGATGTCCGGGACGGCCTCAAGCCGGTCCACAGGCGGATCCTGTTCTCGATGAACGACCTGGGCATGAGCCCGGACCGTCCCTATTCCAAGTCCGCCCGCGTGGTGGGCGACGTCCTGGCGCGCCTGCACCCGCACGGCGACCAGTCGGTCTATGACGCCCTCGTCCGGATGGCCCAGCCCTTCTCGATGGGCCTGTTGCTGGTGGACGGCCAGGGGAACTTCGGATCCGTTGACGGCGATCCCCCGGCCCAGATGCGGTACACCGAGTGCCGGATGACCCGGGCCGCGACCGCCCTGCTGGCGGACATCGACCTCGATACGGTCGACTTCAAGGACAACTACGACGGCAAGGAAAAAGAGCCGGTCGTTCTGCCGGCGCGGATTCCAAATCTTCTCGTCAATGGTGCCAGCGGCATTGCCGTGGGCATGGCCACCAACATCCCTCCGCACAATCTTGGTGAAATCACCGACGCCGCCCTGGCCCTGATCGACCGGCCGGACATTCCGCTGGATGACCTTCTCGACATCGTACCGGGTCCCGACTTCCCGACGGGCGGAGAGATCATGGGCCGGTCCGGTGCCCGCACCGCCCTGATGACCGGCCGGGGATCCGTGGTCATGCGTGGGGTGGCGACCATCGAGCAGGTCCGCAAGGAGCGCGAAGCGATCATCATCACCGCCATTCCCTTCCAGGTGAACAAGGCGGTTCTGGTTGAGCGGATCGCCGAACTTGTCCGGGACAAGCGGGTGGAAGGCATCGCAGACCTTCGTGACGAAAGCGATCGTCAGGGCATGCGGGTGGTGGTCGAGCTCAAGCGCGATGCCTCGGCGGACGTGGTCCTGAACCAGCTCTTCCGCTTTACGCCGCTTCAGAGCTCGTTCGGCGTCAACATGCTGGCCCTGAACCGGGGGCGCCCTGAACTGATGGGCCTGCGCGAGATGCTGCAGGCCTTCGTGGATTTCCGCGAGGAGGTCGTCTTCCGGCGCACCCGGCATGAGCTCACCCGCTCGCGCGACCGGGGGCATGTGCTGGTGGGCCTGGCCATCGCGGTCGCCAACATCGACGAATTCATCCTGATCATCCGGTCCTCCAAGGATCCCACCGAGGCCCGGGAGCGCCTTGTGGCCCGCGACTGGCCGGCGGGGGACATGCTGCCCCTGGTCGAGCTGATTGCCGATCCCCGGACCCTGGTGGTTGGCGGCGACCGCATTCGCCTCACGGAAGAACAGGCCCGGGCCATCCTGGCCCTGACCCTGTCCCGCCTGACAGGCCTGGGGCGCGATGAGATCTTCGAGGAAGCCGGCGAACTCACAGGCGGGATTTCACACCTGCTTGGCATACTGGAATCCCGGGAACTCCTCATGGGCATCGTCCGCGACGAACTCCTGGAGGTGAAGGCCAACTTCGCGATTCCCCGGCGAACCCAGATCGTGGATGGCGGCAGCGACCTCGAGGATGAAGACCTCATCGCCCGCGAGGACATGGTGATCACCGTGACGCATGGCGGGTACGTCAAACGTACGCCCCTCGTGACCTATCGCACCCAGCATCGCGGTGGCCGCGGTCGTTCCGGCATGGCGACCAAGCAAGAAGACGCCGTAACCCGGGTGATTTCGGCCTCGACCCACGCCCCCATGCTGTTCTTCTCGTCCGGCGGGAAGGTCTACAGGCTGAAGGTCTGGCGCCTGCCGGTCGGTGC
>CAIWHQ010000181.1 GCA_903912465.1 uncultured Alphaproteobacteria bacterium
ACATGGTCGTAGGCTGGCAGGACCGTCGTTTGTCCCTGCGGGCCCCGCCCCTGCAGGAACCTCGGGACCTGGGCCTCCATGTCCTCGAACTGCCGCTTCAGGGTTGCCACGTCGTACAGGTGGAAATTGGCCTCGGACTGCTGGCGTTCGTTCTCGAGGAAGACATCGCCATAGGTCATGGGAAGCGGGCCATCGGGATCGTTGAAGGCCAGCTGGTCGAAGCGGTCGACACCCTGCAGGTACATGGCCAGGCGCTCCAGTCCGTAGGTCAGCTCGCCAGCGACCGGAAAGACGTCAAGGCCCCCTACCTGCTGGAAGTAGGTGTACTGGGTCACCTCCATCCCGTCGCACCAGACCTCCCAGCCCAGGCCCCAGGCGCCGACAGTCGGGTTTTCCCAGTCGTCCTCGACGAAACGGATGTCGTGTAGCCGGGTATCGAGGCCGAGGGCTTCCAGGCTGCCCAGGTAGAGTTCCTGGAGGTTGTCGGGGTTGGGCTTCAGGATCACCTGGTACTGGTAGTAGTGCTGAAGCCTGTTGGGGTTCTCGCCATAGCGACCGTCACCCGGCCGACGCGAGGGCTGGACGTAGGCAGCGCGCCAGGGCCGGGGGCCGAGGGCCCGCAGGACCGTTGCCGGATGAAGGGTGCCTGCCCCGACCTCCACATCGTGAGGCTGAAGGATCACGCAGCCCTGGCGGCTCCAATAGTCGTGAAGCTTCAGGATCAGGGCCTGAAAAGACAACGGTTTTTCAGCGGGCATGGGAAGGACTTCGCAGGCGCAAAAACGAGGCCGGACCATAGGGCCCGCAGCCCTGCGCTTCAAGCGCGCCGACGGGATTGCGGGTGGCTGGCGAACAGGACACCCGGGGCGCGATGACCTTGCCCGGCCCGTGCACGATGCCCCTGAAGTCCACGAGGGCCTCAGGGGGCAGCGATGGGCGGAGTCGGTAGGGCAGCAGGTGCGGCGGGAGTCTGCGCGGCGGCGACGCCAGACGGCGGGGGTACTGCACTGACCCGCAGGCTGCCCAGGACTCAGGCCCTGCGCGCCACCGCCCTCACGCGCCTGAGAGGCCAAAATGGCATTCGCAGGCTCTCCTGCCCTTTCACCTGGAAGTTGATGCCTGTTTTTGAGCCACTCCTGGATCTAAAGTGCCTTTTTTTTGCACTCCCTTCTCAGAGCGCCTGTTTTTTTGGCGCCCGCTCGCCCCGGCGGCGGGCCGTCGGCCTAGCGTAATCCCGGGTCCCGCCGGCCATTCCGGCCCGGGGCCGTTCCACTGGGAACAGAGCGGGAGCGACGGGATGAAATTGATCATGGCGATCGTCAAACCCTTCAAGCTGGACGACGTGCGCGAAGCTCTCGTGTCGTCTGGCGTCGAGGGGCTCACGATCACGGAAGTCAAGGGATATGGACGCCAGAAGGGCCAGACCGAGATCTATCGGGGTGCCGAGTACCAGGTGAACTTCATCCCAAAGGTGAAGCTGGAGGCTGTCGTCGACGACGCCGCTGCAGCCGGGGCCGTCGAGGCCATCAAGGCGGCGGCCTCCACTGGCAAGATTGGCGACGGCAAGATCTTCGTCATCGACGTCGCAGACGCCGTGCGGATCCGCACCGGCGAAACCGGCGCCTCGGCGCTCTGACCCCTTCAGGAAGGAAAACAACATGAGTTGGTTGAAATCGAGGGGTCTGGCCGGGCTACTGCTCGCCGCCACCCTGGCTGGAGCGCCTCTGGCGGCCCCGGCCTTCGCACAGGACGCAGCGCCGGCCGCCCCAGCGGTGGCGGTGGCTGAAGCTGCGCCTGTACTGGCAGTGCCAGCGGAAACGGCTGTTCCCGCCCCAGAGCCGGCGGCAGTGGCTGCACCGATCCCCGACAAGGGCGACACCACCTGGATGCTGGTCTCCACTGTCCTGGTCCTGCTGATGATCGTGCCGGGCCTGGCCCTGTTCTACGGCGGTCTCGTCCGCCAGAAGAACATGCTGTCCATGCTGATGCAGGTGGGCGTGGTCACCGTGGTCGGCATGATCGCCTGGTTGTTCTGGGGCTACAGCCTGTCCTTCTCGGACGGCGGCGGCCTGGACAAGTTCATCGGTGGCGGCGGCAGGCTCTTCCTCCAGGACGTGACGCCCGCCAGCACCGTGGCGACCTTCTCGACCGGCGTCGTCATTCCGGAACTGGTCTTCATGGCCTTCCAGATGACCTTCGCCTGCATCACTGCCGCTCTGGTCCTCGGCGGCGTCGCGGAACGAATGAAGTTTGCGGCCGTGGTGATCTTCGCCATCCTCTGGCCCCTCCTGTCCTACTATCCCCTGGCGCACATGGTCTGGTGGTGGGCGGGTCCTGACGCGGTCGCGGCCGCACCCAAGGATCCGATCCAGGCTGGCCTGATCTGGGGCTTTGGTGCTCTGGACTTCGCCGGCGGGACCGTGGTGCACATCAATGCCGGTATCGCGGCCCTGATGGGCGCCCTGATCCTCGGCCCCCGCAAGGGTTTCGGCACCGAGCCCATGCCGCCGCACTCCCTGACTCTAACCATGACGGGCGCAGGCCTGCTCTGGGTGGGGTGGTTCGGCTTCAACGCCGGCTCCAACCTTGAAGCCAACGGCTACGCCGCCCTGGCCATGGTGAACACCCTGGTGGCCACCGCAGCCGCCGGGATCTCCTGGGTCGCCACGGAATGGGTTACCCGCAAGCGCGCCAGCGCCCTCGGCCTCGCGTCGGGCCTGGTCGCCGGCCTGGTCGCAATCACCCCCGCGGCAGGCTTCGCCGGACCCGTGGGCGCCGTGATCCTCGGACTGGTCGTCTCGCCAGTCTGCGTGTTCTTCTGCTCGAAGATCAAGAACGCCCTGAAGTACGACGACAGCCTGGACGCCTTCGGCATCCACGCCATCGGCGGCATCGTCGGGGCCATTGCGACGGGCCTGCTGGTCAACCCGGCCTGGGGCGGGGCGGGCGTGGTGGACTACACCACCTGCGGCCTCGACGGCGATGTCTCGACCTGTGACACGGCGGCCTACGTTCTTTCCACCCAGGTCATGGCCCAGGTGAAGGCGGTCCTCGTGGCGGTCATCTGGTCGGCGGTCGCGAGCAGCATCGTGTTCTTCGTCATCAAGTACACGGTGGGCCTGAGATCCTCCCTGGAAAGCGAAGAAGAAGGGCTCGACATCTCCGAGTTCGGAGAGCGCGCCTACCACTCCTGATCCTCTCCCAAGGCGTGGCGGAGCGGGGACCCCTCGGGGTCCCCGTTTTCGTTTGGGGGACACCTCAGGCAGGGCCGTCCGGCAGACCTCCGAGGCTACAGGCGCGGACCCACCAGTGGGGATGGGTCCGGCAGATCTCTGAAGCCAGCCGGTGGGCGGAACCCGGGTCGGCGCAGAGCGCGAAACAGGTGGCGCCGGAACCCGAGAGCCTGGCCAGGCGGGTCTCCGGGGCGGCCCTCAGGCGATCGAGTACGTCCCCAACGACGGGCGCAACGGCGATTGCCGGCGCTTCGAGGTCGTTCCGCAGATCACCGAGCCAAAGGGCGGCAGCGGCGGCGTCCGTCAGGACACCCGGAAGCGGGACGGGATCCGACCCGCCAAATCGCGCGGACAGGTCGTAGGCACGATAGACTTCGCCTGTCGGGCAGGCGGCGCCAGGATTGACCAGGACTGCAGGCAGGCTGGGCAGGTCCGGTGCCGGGCCCAGGACCTCCCCCCTGCCCGACGCTGTCACGGGCCGGCTGCGGACGCAGGCGGGAACGTCCGACCCCAGGTCTGCAGCAAGCCCCTCGAGTTCGACCGGAGATAGCCCCGCCTTCCACTCTGCATTGAGCAGACGCAGGGTCGCTGCGGCGTCCGCCGATCCTCCGCCCACGCCCGATGCTACAGGCAGGCGCTTGTCCAGGACCAGGGCTGGCAGC
>CAIWHQ010000182.1 GCA_903912465.1 uncultured Alphaproteobacteria bacterium
ATTGTTTCGATTGTCGGCTCTGTCGTGCTGACAGTGCTGCTTAACCTGTTGCCGATGCTGTTTCCGAAGACGGCGCGCCGCGCTCAGGAGCGCATGATCGAGGAAATCCATAAGCAGCATGACTGGGAAGACGATGCCACCCGGGCCGGTCCGTCGGTGAAAGTCTTCTTTCCGTGGAAGGCCATGCTGGTTGGCTCGTTGGTGCTGACTGTGCTCATCAATCTCATTGGCTGGTTTGCGCGCTAGGACCCGCCAGCCTGAACCGTGAAGCACTTGAAGCTTAAAGCCGCCGCTTAACCGGAGCCCTGAACGGCTGCTTTCCGGCACTCTGACGGTCGCTTCAGGGGCGTTAAGCGAAATCTGCTGACGTCCGCTTCCCTGGACCGCGACCGGCAGCAAGGGGGCGGGAGCCGCCGTTAGATCGGGCAAGGCGAACGACCCAATGCAGCCAGATAACAGTCGACCTGCCACATCGAACAGTTCTGCAGCGATCGCAATGCCAATCCAGCGCGTTTCGGGGGCCCGGCAGATCTTTAGGCTGGCAGGGGCACCGGAACTAGATAGATCGAGATCATGGTTGGACTCTACCATTCCAGCGTGGTTCGCTTGCATCCACAGCCCGGCGGTTCCGCCGGCCGGGGGTCCGCTGCCAGCGATTGACGCCTCGCCCGGGACGTGTTCCGACTAGTTAATGCTGGAATACGCAAGTGCTCGTAACCATTGAAGGCAGCTCCGTCAGCCCTCGGCGGCGAGGCCGCTGGGGAAGGGCGCAATGACAGAGGCGAAACTTGTGATCTGCCGACCACGATTGAAAGGATTGAGATGAAGAGCGCGATCTTCGTGTTGGGGGTGGGACTGATCCTGTTCAGTGGATCCGCCGCCCTTGGCCAACCCGCCCCGACAGCGGCTCCCGCGGCGGTCACGACCGAAGTCACTGCGGCCACCGACGATCCTGTGATTTGCAAGGCCTCAATGCAGACAGGAACGCGGCTGAAGGCCCCGAAGGTCTGCCTCAAGCGGAGCGAATGGGTCGCGAAGTCCAAGTCGCGTACGAAGAGAAACGAACTCGACTACGGTGACGGTTGTGGCGGAGCCGGCGGCTGCATCGAGCAGAACCCCCTGCCCTCAGGCGGCGGCCTCTAGGTCCGACAGAAGGCGCAGGCATTGCCTGCGCCCTACTCCCACTCGATCGTCCCGGGTGGCTTGGACGTCACGTCGTAGACCACGCGGTTGACCCCCCTCACCTCATTGATGATCCGGGTGGCGCAGCGGCCAAGGACCTCCCAGGGGAATTCGAAGAAGTCGGCGGTCATGCCGTCGGTGGAGGTCACGGCGCGCAGGGCCAGGACGTCCTCGTAGGTGCGGGCGTCGCCCATCACGCCCACGGTCTTGACCGGCAGGAGGACGGCGAAGGCCTGCCAGATGCTGTCGTAGAGGCCCGCCCGGCGGATTTCCTCCAGGTAGATGGCGTCGGCCTTCTGCAGGACCGCCACCTTCTCTGGCGTGATTTCGCCCGGGATGCGGATGGCCAGGCCTGGTCCCGGGAAGGGGTGGCGGCCCACGAACGGGGGCGGAAGGCCCAGTTCCACGCCCAGGACGCGGACCTCGTCCTTGAAGAGCTCGCGCAGGGGCTCGACCAGCTTGAGCTTCATGTACTCGGGCAGGCCGCCGACATTGTGGTGGCTCTTGATCACCGCGGAGGGCCCGCCCCGGGCCGAGACGCTTTCGATCACGTCCGGATAGAGGGTGCCCTGGGCCAGGAAGGCGGCACCCTCGATCTTCGCCGCCTCGCGGTCGAAGACCTCGACGAAGAGCCGGCCGATGGTCTTGCGCTTGGTCTCCGGGTCGGTGACGCCTTTCAGTTCACCGAGGAAAAGCTCAGCAGCATCAACGTGTACCAGCGGGATATTGTAGTGATCGCGGAACATGGTCACGACCTGCTCGGCCTCGTTCAGGCGCAACAGGCCGGTGTCCACGAAGACGCAGGTCAGCTGGTCGCCGATGGCCTCGTGGATCAGGACGGCGGCCACGGAGGAGTCCACCCCGCCGGATAAGCCGCAGATCACCCGGCCCTGCCCCACCTGCTCGCGGATCCGGGCGACGGATTCCTGCCGGAAAGAGGCCATGGTCCAGTCGCCCGACAGGCCGGCGATACGGTGGGTGAAATTGCGCAGGATCAGGGCGCCCCGCGGCGTGTGGGCCACCTCCGGGTGGAACTGGACGCCGTAGAACCGACGGCCCTCATCGGCGATCACCGCAAACGGGCTGCCCTCGGACGAGGCGACCACCTCAAAGCCGGGGGGAATGGCCGTGACCTTGTCGCCGTGGCTCATCCAGACGACCTCCCGGTCGCCGACCTCTCCCAGGCCGGCCAGCAAGGGGGACAAGCGCTCGATCCGGATCTCGGCCCGGCCGAACTCCCGGTCATGGCCGCCCTCGACCCGCCCGCCCAGCTGGGCGCAGAGGGTCATTTCGCCATAGCAGATGCCCAGTACCGGCACGCCAAGTTCAAAGACCCGGGAGGTGACCGAGGGGCTGTCGTCCTCGTGGACGCTGGCCGGGCCGCCGGAGAGGATGACCGCCTTGGGCGCAAAGGCGTCCAGCATGGCCTCGATCCGGTCGTAGGGATGGATCTCGCAGTAGACCCCGCTCTCCCGGAGCCGCCGGGCAATCAGTTGGGTCACCTGGCTGCCGAAGTCGACGATCAGGACGCGGTCATGGACGGGGGCGGCGGTCATGCAGGGGTCCTTCCATCGGCCCGGGCCAGGACGGCGACGAAGAATCCGTCGGTGTCGGAGGTCGCGGGGGCCAGCCGGAGATAGCCTTCCGCGGTCAGGTGGGGAAGCCGTTCGGGATCGTCTGTCGCAGGCTGGACGCTGAATTCAGGATGCCGTTCCAGGAAGGCAGAGACCCGGTCTTCGTTCTCCTCGGCCAGGACCGAGCAGGTCACGTAGATGAGCCGCCCCCCGGGGCGGACGTAGAGCAACCCGGCGTCGAGGACGGCGTCCTGGTCGGCCTGCCGGCGGGCCAGGGCCTCAGGAGTCAGCCGCCACTTGGTGTCGGGATGCCGACGCCAGGCACCCGACCCGGAGCACGGGGCGTCGATGAAGACGAAATCCATCCGCCCCACGAGGTCCTTCAGGGGATCGGGGCGAAGGGGGGTACGGACCTGGAGGTTACGGATCCCTGCCCTCTCTCCCCGGCGGACGGTGTCTGCCAGGCGCCGGGCGTCGGAATCGTAGGCGTAGATCTGGCCGGTGGATCCCATGGCGGCGGCCAGGGCCAGGGTCTTTCCCCCACCCCCTGCGCAGAAGTCGAGGACCTGGGCGCCCGCAATGTCGCCGGCGCAGGCCGCAGCGACCTGGGAGCCGGCGTCCTGGACCTCCATCCAGCCCTTGACGAACTCCGGCAGGCTCTCGACCGACGGCGTGCGTTCGGCGGCGGCGGGTGGATCGATCCTCAGGGCAAGCGGCAGGCCGGGGACGGGATGGGCGCCAAGGGCCTCGGCCGCTCGCAGCGCCCGGGCCGGATCGCTCTTCAGGGTGTTGACCCGCAGGTCGACAGGCGCGCGGCGTGCCAGGGCCTCCGCCTCGGTCCGGACGCGGTCGCCGAAGACCCGTGCGAAGGACGGGGCGAGCCAGTCGGGCAGGTCGGCGGCCACCGCATCGGGAGCTCCGGCGAGGTCGCGAGGTTCGGTGATACGGGTGGCTTCCGCGGCGCTCAGCGCGCCCGGTCCATGCGGCGCCTCAGCAAAGGCGGCCGCGATCCGGTCGGTCGGCCAGTTCCAGTGCAGGGCCAGCACGCCCAGGACGGCGCCCCTGGGACTATCCTGCTCCATCCGCCAGGCTGCCGACCGGCGCCGGCGCAGGGCGTCCAGGACAAGGCCGGCAACGAAGGCGCGGTCACCCGAACCCGCGTAACGGGCCGTATCGCTCCAGGCCTTGAGCGCCAGACGCGCGGGCCTGCGGGCCGTCTCGACCTGCTCCAGGACCCCGATCGCCGCCTCGATGCGCCCCCCGTCACGCAAGGAAGAGCGCCGCCACCACCATGCCAAGGCCTACGAGGGCGAGGGTCCAGACCAGGCTTCGGACCATGTAGGTGCCAGCGGCGTAGATCGGCACGTAGAGCGCACGACAGAGGACGTAGAGGCCTGCGCCCCAGAGGCTCAGGGGGCCCGTCTTGCCGGCGATCACAACCGCCAGGACCGCCGCCGCGAAGAGCGGGAAGGTCTCCATGAAGTTGCGGAAGGCCCTGTCGAGCCTGGCCGCGACGCCGGTGATGGGCATGGCCTCGTCGCGCGCGCCGGCGGCCCATTTCAGGTCCTGCTGGCGACGGGCGGCGGCGGCGGACCACATCAACTGGACAAGGCCGATGGCGATGGCAGCGCCCAGAAGGAGGAGTTCGGGTTCAGCGACCATGTCAGACGGGGCTCGTGTAATTGGGGGCCTCGCGGGTCATCATGACGTCGTGGACATGGCTCTCGCGCAGGCCCGCGCCGGTGATGCGCACGAACCGGGCCTTGGCCTGGAAGGCGGGGATGTCACCCGCGCCCACATAGCCCATGGCCGCCCGCAGTCCGCCCACCATCTGGTGCAGGACAGCGCCGATCGGACCCTTGTGGGCCACCTGGCCCTCGATGCCCTCAGGCACCAGCTTGAGGGCCGAGACCTCCTTCTGGAAGTACCGGTCGGCAGACCCGTTCGCCATGGCACCCAGGGACCCCATGCCGCGATAGGCCTTGTAGGAGCGCCCCTGGTAGAGGAAGACCTCGCCGGGTGCCTCGTCTGTCCCAGCGAAGGCCGAGCCCATCATGGCCGCTTGGGCGCCCATGGCGAGGGCCTTGGCGAAATCACCCGAGTACTTGATGCCACCATCGGCGATGACGGGCACGCCGGTGTCGCGGGCGGCCCTGGCGTCGTCGGCAATGGCTGTCAGCTGGGG
>CAIWHQ010000183.1 GCA_903912465.1 uncultured Alphaproteobacteria bacterium
CTCGGCGGTCAGGCGGGCGAAGAAATCCAGCTTGTGCGCGAACTTCGGGTTGGTCTCCGGGTCGGGAGTGTCGCCCCCCGCCGGGATGTAGAAGTTCTGGACCTCGATCCCCGAGACCCGGGCCCCGACAACCCGGGCATGGCCCTCGCGGCAGAGGTCCAGGGCGGGGGCGTCGTCGAGGGGAAGTCGCGAGACGATAGCCACCCCGTGCGAGCCCTTCTGGCCGCTGATGCGCATGTGCGGGTAGCCGGCAGCCTCGAACTCGGCCCGGGGGAATTCCCCTTCCCGGCACTTGATCTCCTGGAGGCACAGGACGTCCGGGTCCTGCTCGCGCGCGAAACGCACCACCTGCTCGGCACGGAGGCGGACGGAGTTGACGTTCCAGGTGGCGAGTCTCAGGCGCATGGCGGTTTCCCCGTCCGGCCCAGAAAGACACGCCCGGAGGCGCGAGCCGTCCGGGCGTAGTTATCTCTCTCGTGCAGCCACCGGAAGGGGATGATGTCCGGAGACCGCAGGCCTGGCAGCACCGGGCCCATGAGTTGCATCAACGCAACCTCCGCCAAATTTGTCAAGTTTTAGAGATATTCTTGTTGCTTGTGACGAATGAGTCACATCTTCCCGCGCCCTGGCGCCTGGGGCCGTGGATCCTTGATCTCGAAGAGGCTGGCCGGAAGACCGCTGACCTTCCTGAAGTCCTTCAGCTCGACCCGAGTCGACCGACCCTGGGCGTCGGTCACCGTCCAGCCGGTAAGGGCAAGGGGGGAGTCGGAGAAGGCCAGGGCGATGCGGCCCTCTGCCTGTCGGCGGCTGTCCCGGGCCGTCACCTCGAAGCCCTGCTCATTGCGCCTCACCGCTGTCACCTGGGTGTCGCCTTCCAGGCGGATCCGCCGCGAGAGGAAGAGGGACAGGGGCGTGGCGACCAGGGGGTAACGCTCGAAGGTCTTCAGGCGCGGATCGGCCACCGTGACATTGGTACCGTCCGCCACCACCAGCAGGGACGCGGGCGGGGCGTAGGCGAAGCGGGCCTTGCCCGGCCGGCGGATGAAGACCTCGCCCCGGCTGACCCGGCCCCGGGAATCGGTCTGGATGAAGTCGCCCCTGGCCTCCTTCAGGTCCTCGAGCCAGGCGGCGGCCCGGGCGGCCAGGTCCCGCTCCGCCGCGCTCAGCGTCGGCGCGGCAGCGGCTGCGGCTGCGGCGGCGGGTGCGGCGATGACGGTGGCCAGGCCCGCCAGGGCGATGCGGCGTGTTGGCATGAGGTGTCTCCAGGGGCCGGAATGCGCCAGGCCGCCAGCGGGGTCAATGCCCCGGAATTACGGCACCTGCGAGGCAGGGGCCCGAGCCTGGCCCGGGCAAGGGGCCCGTCAGGCTGGAACCCGGTCGGGGTCGGGTCGGGGCCCTAGGGCGGCGGCGATGCGAGGATCTCACGCTTGCCCGAATGATTGGCGGGGCTGACCACGCCTTCCTTCTCCATGCGCTCGATCAGGGAGGCCGCGCGGTTGTAGCCGATCTGCAGCCGGCGCTGGACATAGGAGGTCGAGGCCTTCCCGTCGCGGGTGACCACGGCGACCGCGCGGTCATAGAGATCGTCGCCAGACCCGCCGTCACCCTCGCCGAAGTCGCCTCCGCCGTCCTCGTCGTCCCCGCCTGCGGTGACCTCCTCCAGATACTGGGGCTGGCCCTGTTCGCGCAGGAAGCGGGCCACGGCCTCCACCTCGCCGTCGGAGACGAAGGGGCCGTGCAGGCGGGTGATGCGCCCGCCGCCGGCCATGTAGAGCATGTCGCCCTGGCCCAGCAGCTGCTCGGCACCCTGCTCGCCGAGTATGGTCCTGGAATCGATCCGGGAGGTGACCTGGAAGGAGATCCGGGTCGGGAAGTTGGCCTTGATGGTGCCGGTGATGACGTCCACCGAGGGCCTCTGCGTCGCCATGACCAGGTGGATGCCGGCCGCCCGCGCCATCTGCGCCAGCCTCTGTACCGCGCCCTCCACGTCCTTGCCCGCCACCATCATCAGGTCTGCGACCTCGTCGATCACCACCACCAGGTAGGGCATGGGTCGCGGATCAATCCGCTCGCTCTCGTAGACGGGCCGGCCCTGGTCATCGAAACCAGTCTGGACCGTGCGCTCGAAGTGCTCGCCCCGGGCCGCCGCCTCCCGCGCCCGCTCGTTGTAGGAGGCGACATTGCGCACGCCGATCTTGGACATCAGGCGGTAGCGGTCCTCCATTTCCCGGACCGTCCACTTCAGGGCAACGATGGCCTTTTTCGGGTCTGTGACCACCGGGGCCAGCAGATGCGGAATC
>CAIWHQ010000184.1 GCA_903912465.1 uncultured Alphaproteobacteria bacterium
CTGATCTCCCGGTACCGGCCCTCGCTGGGCAGCCAAACCTCCAGGTCATAGGTGCGGCGGGCGCTGAAGCCCATGTCACCCCGGCAGAGCAGCATGGTCCGGAAGGGCAGATCGAGTCGCTTCAGTACCGCCTCGGCGCAGGACACCATGCGCTCGTGCTCGGCATCGGACTGGTCCGGCTCTGTGATGGAGACCAGCTCAACCTTGTAGAACTGGTGCTGGCGGATCATGCCCCGGGTATCGCGGCCAGAGGCACCGGCCTCCGAGCGGAAACAGGGTGTGAGGGCGGTCAGGCGCAAAGGCAGGGACTCGGCGGCGAGGATCTGCTCGCGCACCAGGTTGGTCAGGGAAACTTCCGCGGTCGGGATGAGCCAGCGGTCGTCCGTGGTCCGGAAAAGGTCGTCCGAAAATTTCGGAAGCTGGCCGGTACCGAACGCGGCGGCATCCCGCACAAGGAGCGGTGGCGAGACCTCGGTATAGCCATGCTCCAGGGTCTGGATGTCGAGCATGAACTGGCCGAGGGCGCGCTCAAGGCGCGCCAAAGGGCCCTTCAGGACCACAAACCGGGCGCCGCTCATCCGCGCGGCAGCCTCGAAGTCCATAAGCCCCATGGCTTCGCCGAGATCAGCGTGATTGCGCGGTGCCTGGATCGCGAAAGGCTCACCCCAACGCCGCACCTCGACGTTCCCGGCCTCGTCGTCCCCAGCCGGGACATCCTGGGCGGGAAGGTTTGGCAGGCTGGCCAGCAGGTCGCGAAGGGCTTCCTCGGCCACCTTTGCCCGCTCGGCGTCGCCGGCCGCCTCTGCCTTCAGGGCCTCGACCTCGTCGAACAGCTGTGCGGCGGCAGCCTCATCCTTTGCCGCCTTGGCCTGGCCAATCCGGCGGGACAGGTCGTTGCGTCGGGCCTGGGCCGTCTCGGATGCACTTCTCGCGGCCCGAACCTGCTGGTCAAGCTGGAGCGCCTCTGCCGACGCCCCGGATCGGCCCTTCGCGGCCCAGGCCATCTCGTAGAGGTCGGGTTGGTCGCGCAGGGCTCGGATATCGTGCATGGGCGGGAGGTCTCAAGGATAAGCGGCCCTGTCTAGTCCGCGTCGCCGGGGGCGCCAACCGCCAAGGGACGAAGTCAGGCGTTGGAAGCTTCCGCGTCCGCCTTCTGGTTGCGCAGCTCGATCAGCCGCACGCACCAGATCGAGATTTCGTAGAGCAGGACAAGAGGCAGGGCGAGCATCAGCTGGCTGATGGGATCCGGCGGCGTGACCACGGCGGCGACGACGAAGATTCCGACAATAGCGTAGCGGCGGAGTTCACGGAGGACTGACGAACTCACCATCCCGGCCATGCCCAGGAGGGTCAGGACGACAGGGAGCTGGAAACAAAGACCGAAGGCCATCAGCAGGGTCGTGACCAGGGTCAGATAATCCGAAACCTTTGGCAGGAGTTCGACGCTGATCCCGCCCGTGCCGATGATCTGCTGGGTCAAGGAGAACCAGAGGACAAACGGGAAAATGAAGAAGTAGACGAGCGCCCCACCCAGGGTGAAGAGCAGGGGCGAGGCGATCAGAAAGGGAAGGAATGCCCGCCGCTCCCGCTTGTAAAGCCCCGGCGCCACGAAGCCGTAGACCTGGGAGGCAAGCACAGGGAAGGCGAGCACCACGGCCCCGAAACCTGCGAGTTTGAGCTTGGTGAAGAAGAATTCGAGGGGCGCTGTGTAGATCAGCTTGAGCGCCTGGCCCGGGACGGACGGGATCTCTTTGGCCCCGATCAGGACCAGAAGAAGGTCAAAGGGTCCACCACCCGGCCTCGAGCCGGTCGAGGGCGCGAGGTGCAGGGCCTGGAGAATGCCATCGAAGAACCCGGTTTTCACTGCCGACGTCTGGGCGACAGCCTGGGCAGCCTTCTGCGCCGCGAGTATGCCCGCGGCGGCCTCGTAGGGTCTCAGAAGCAATCGGTAGATGTCGTCGGCGAAGGCAAAACAGACGATGAAGGCCAGGACGACGGCGATGAGCGACCGAACCAGGCGCTGCCGAAGCTCGACCAGATGGTCGAGAAGGGGCGCCCGCGAGGCTTCGATCTCGTCTTCGGGTTCATGC
>CAIWHQ010000185.1 GCA_903912465.1 uncultured Alphaproteobacteria bacterium
CTCGGCCTGGCGGAGGAACTCGGCGCGGTCCCGGCCCAGCAGGGGGTGGACCACGGCGTTGAGCCGGGTCATGGCCGCATCGTCTCCAAGGACCCGAAGCCTCAGGGCCTCCCGGTCCACGGCCCCGTCCCGGGTCACTCCGGGGAAGGCCGTCTCCAGGGGCTCTACCGCGGCACCCCCCTTCACGTAGAGGTCTGCCACTGCAGCGTCGGCGTCGTAGACCGGAACACCGGCCTCCCGGAACATCTGCGCCGTGGTGGACTTGCCCATGCCGATGGAGCCGGTCAGGCCGAGGTGGATCATTCCGCTTCTCCCAGGATCTGGAGGACCCGGCCGCGAACATCACAGCCGCCGGGGGGCTTCTGGCAGAAGAAGGCCTCGAAGGCGGGCATGGCCTGGCCGATCAGCATGTCGAGGCCATCCACGGTTGTCAGGCCGCGTGCCGCACCGGCCTGCAGGAAGGCCGTGCGCAGGGGCCTGTAGGTCATGTCCATGACCACAGCGTGGGTCGGCGCTGAGGTCAGGTCCGGCGGCGGCGGCGCGGCCTCGCTCAGTCCGGCGGAGCTGGCGTTGATGATGGCCGCGGCGCCGTCGAGGGCGGCGGCGGCGTCCGGAAGGTCAAAGATGCGGATCGCGCCGCCGAGCGCCGTCGCCAGGACCTCCGCCCGCGCCCGGGTCCGGTTGACAATGCGGACCTCCGGACATCCAGCGGCCAGGAAGGTCGCCGCCGCGCCCCGGGCCGCACCGCCGGCGCCGAAGAGGACGGCCGGTCCCCGGTCCGGACGGAAGCCTGGCGCCTGGCGGGCAAAGGCGTAGAGCAGGCCCTCACCGTCCGTATTGTCAGCCGCCACAGTGCCGTCCGGACGGAAGACGAGGAG
The DNA here is from genome assembly GCA_903912465.1 of uncultured Alphaproteobacteria bacterium. Classification (GTDB taxonomy): domain Bacteria; phylum Pseudomonadota; class Alphaproteobacteria; order Caulobacterales; family Caulobacteraceae; genus Phenylobacterium. The sequence goes on from CAIWHQ010000185.1 coordinate 879, forward strand.
GTTGGCGGCACCCGCCGCCTTCGCCCGTTCCGTCACATGGTCAGCGGCGGCGAGGGCGTCGGTCTTGAAAGGCAGGGTGACATTCAGCCCCGCCAGGGAACCACCCCGGAAACCGTCGATGAAGGCCGCGAACCTCTCGGGGACGACGCTGAAGGCCACATAGGCGCCGTCCAGGCCGGCAGCCTCGAGCCAGGTGTTGTGCAGGACGGGGCTGAGGGAGTGGGCGATGGGGTGGCCCACCACCCCGGCCAGGCGGGTCGCGGCGGTGAGCTTCATGGCAGAAGGACCCCTTCCCCGCGAAGGAAGTCCAGAAGTCCCGTGAGGGGCAGGCCGAGAATGCTGAAATAGTCCCCGGTGATTTCGGAAAAGAGCTGGACCCCCGGCCCTTCGAGCCTGTAGGCGCCCACGGAGCCAAGCAGGGCCTCGCCTTCTGCAGAGATGTAAGCCTCCAGGAAGGCCTGGCTGAAGTCGCGCATGATCAGCTCGGACGTGGAGAGGGTCTCCCAGACAATCTCGCCGGAACGGGCGACCGCCACGGCGGCGTGAAGGGCGTGCCGCCGGCCCCTCATGGCCCAAAGCCGGTCAGCGGCAGCCTCCAGGGTGGGGGGCTTGTCGTGCAGGCGTCCCTCGAAATCGAGGGTCTGGTCGGCGCCGATCACCAGGCCGGGGCGGAGATGCGAGACCGCCAGGGCCTTCTCTCGCGCCAGGGCCGAGGCGATGGCGGCAGGGCCAGCGCCCTCGGCCAGCATCCGGGTCTTCAGTATGTCTTCGTCCAGCCCGGAATCGGCAGGCTCGAAGGGAACGCCTGCACCCCGCAGGACGGCCGAGCGCGCTGCGCTCCTCGAGGCGAGGATGACGTCGGGGGCCTTCATGGGACCATCGCCGTGGCGGGGCGGTTGTCCTGGAGCAGGTTGAGCACAGCGGCGGCGGTCTCCTCTACGGATCGACGGGTGACATCGATCACCGGCCAGCCCTGACGCTCATAGAGGCGGCGCGCCTGCACCACCTCCTCGCGGACCGCCTCCATGTCCGTGTAGCTGGTGTCGCGGTTCTCCCGAAGGGAAAGAAGGCGGTTGCGCCGGATCTGGATAAGTCGATCCGGTGAGATGGTCAGTCCGACGATCAGCGCCTTCTCAAGCTGGCCGAGCTTCTCCGGGATCGGGGCACCCGGAACCAGGGGGACGTTAGCGGCGCGGATCCCCCGGTGGGCCAGGTAGATGCAGGTGGGCGTCTTGGATGTCCGCGAGACCCCCACGAGGACCACGTCCGCCTGGTCCAGCTCCTGGCCGCCCTGCCCATCGTCGTGCCCGATGGCGTAGTTCAGGGCGTCCATCCGATTGAAATAATCGGTGTCCAGGGCGTGCTGGACGCCAACCCTGCGGGTCAGGGAGGCGCCAAGATAGCGTGACAGGGCAGAGACCAGGGGATCCAGGGCCGCGATGCAGGGCATGTCCAGACGCCGGCATCCATCTTCCAGAAGGGTCCTGAGGCTGTCATCGACGATGGTGTGCATGACCATGCCTGGCGCCGCCTCGATGTCCGAGAGGGCCCGCTCAAGCTGCCGGGGCGAGCGCACCAGGGCGTAGTAATGTTCGATGGGCAGGACGTTCTCGAACCTCGCACAGACCGCCCTCGCCATGGCGTTCAGGGTCTCGCCTGTGGAATCCGACACCAGATGCAGATGGAAGAAGGTGGCGAAGCGGGAGGCGGAGGTCATGGTCGGGGTGACGCTCGGTTCGGGGCCTGGACGGGAAACCTGTGGACGAAACTGTCGACGCCTTCTTAGCCGATGTCGTTCGAGGTGGGGAGAAAACACGCGGCAAAGGCGCCAGCCCGGTAGACCCTCCGAAGAGCGGGTGTGAAACCGCCGTTTGATCCACCGGAGTTGTCGGCTGTGCACGGATGGCACACAGGGTTAAGAAAAGGTGAATATTCTCGGTGAGCCGAAAGGACTACTCCACTGTAATACCGCTGAATTCTCTATATACTTCAATTAATTACGTCTTTTCCACAGGTTGGGTCCGCAGTCTCTCTAGCCGGTGGGCGAACCGCTGGGGCAACGGTGGAAGCTGTCGGGAAAACGGCATCCATCCCCGGCTTGCGCCGCCCATCTACCCCTACGACCTGAAAAGAAAGATCTTTAGATTGGAAGACAGGGATGGTGTCTCGAAACCCCACGCTTGAGCCCAAAGGCTTGGCGGGGTTTAAGGGCGGCATGTCTGACGCCTCGACTCCCAAGCTCCTGCGAACCCTGGCCGGGGAAGCCTTTGCGCGGCCTCCTGTCTGGTTCATGCGGCAGGCGGGACGATCGCTTCCCGAGTACCGGGAGCTCCGGACCCGGGCCAAGGACTTCCTCGCTTTCTGTTACGATCCGGAGATGGCCGCCGAGGCAACCCTCCAGCCCATGCGGCGGTTCCCCTTCGATGCGGCCATCGTCTTCGCTGACATTCTTCTCATCCCCCAGGCCCTGGGCCAGGAGGTCTGGTTCGAGGCCGGGGAAGGTCCGCGCCTGGGGGCCTTGCCGGAGGTTGCCGCCCTTGCCGGTGAAATCGAGGCCTCGACGGGACGCCTGGCCTCGATCGGCGAGACCCTGACCCGCGTTCGGGCTGCACTGGAACCCGAACGGGCGCTGATCGGCTTCGCCGGAGCGCCCTGGACGGTCGCCACCTACATGATCGAAGGACGGGGATCGGACCGGTCGGGGGCCCGTAGCTTCGCCTACGCCCAGCCCGAGGTCCTGGACCGGATCCTGGAGATCCTCAGCGACGCCACCGCCCGGTACCTGGTCATGCAGGCCAGAAGCGGTGCCCAGGTGCTCAAGCTCTTCGAGAGCTGGGCCGAAGGTCTGGCCGAAGATGTCTTTGAAAGGGTGGTTATCCGACCCCACCAGGACATCATCCGCCGGGTCCGCGCCGCCGGCGTCGACGCCCCCTTCATCGGCTTTCCAAGGGGGGCCGGGGCGCTCGTAGACCGCTATGCCGAAGCCGTACCGGTCCAGGCTGTGGCGCTCGACACCCAGGCCAGCCTGGCACAGGGCCGGAGGATCCAGGCGGGGGGCAAGACCATTCAGGGTGCCCTCGACAATCTTCTTCTTCGCGTTGGCGGTGACGCCATGGACGCCCGGATCGACACCCTCGTCGAGGCCTGGTCCCCGGGTCCCTACATCTTCAATCTCGGGCACGGCGTTTTGCCCGACACCCCCGTCGCCAACATCGAACGCGCCGTCCGAAGGATCACCGGGAAATGAGCCGCCTTGCCGTCGTCCTCTTCAACCTTGGGGGTCCGGACGGTCCGGATGCCGTTCGTCCCTTCCTGTTCAACCTCTTTCGGGACCGCGCCATCATCGGTGCCCCGGCGCCGATCCGCTACCCCCTGGCGGCCTTCATCTCCGCAACCCGCGCCAAGGGCGCCCGGGCCAACTATGCCATCATGGGCGGCGGCTCTCCCCTCCTCCCGGAGACCCGCCGGCAGGCCGAAGCGCTGGAATCGGAATTGAACCGCAGCGCGCCCGGCCGGGAAAGCCGTGTGTTCATTTCCATGCGCTACTGGAAGCCGTTTGCACCCGAGACTGCCCAGGCTGTAGCCGCCTGGAACCCGGACGAGATCGTCCTGCTTCCGCTTTATCCGCAGTACTCAAGCACCACGTCGGAGTCGTCCCTGTCGGATTGGGAACGCGCCTACCGGGGGCCGGGCCGGACGCGGACGGTCTGCTGCTACCCTACCGTCGAAGGCCTGGTCCAGGCCCATGCCCAGGCCATCCGCTCGGCCTGGGAGAAGGGCGGGCGGCCGGAGGGTCTGCGGCTCCTGTTCTCGGCCCACGGGCTACCGGAGACCGTCGTGGCCGGCGGGGATCCCTATCAGGTCCAGATCGAGGCGACAGCCGCGGCCGTTGCCGCCCGCCTTCCGGAGTTCCC
>CAIWHQ010000186.1 GCA_903912465.1 uncultured Alphaproteobacteria bacterium
AGCCACTTCACCAGCGACACCTGGGCGCCCTGGTTCGAGCGGCTGCGGCGGGAGGACCCTGTCCACTACTGCGCGAACAGCGAGTTCGGGCCCTATTGGTCGGTGACCCGCTTCAACGACATTGTCGCGGTGGATTCCAACAATGAGGCCTTCTCCTCCTCCTCAGAGCGGGGCGGCATCGCGATCCAGGACGGCTACCAGCCGCATGAGCTCTCCAGCTTCATCGCCCTGGACCCACCGGACCACGACGCCCAGCGGCGGGTGGTCATGCCCATGTTCTCGACCCAGGGCATGGCGGAGCTGGAGCCCCTGATCCGCAGCCGGGCGGCGGCTATCCTCGATGAGCTGCCGGTGGGCGAGACCTTCGACTTTGTCGACAAGGTCTCGGTGGAGCTGACCAGCCAGATGCTGGCGACCCTGTTCGACTTTCCCTTCGAGGCCCGCCGCCTGTTGCCCGAGGCTTCGGACATCATCCTCGCCCCGACGGGGGAAGGCGCGGTCTTCAAGAGCAATGAGGACCGCCAGGCCGCGCTGAGGCCCTATTTCGAGACCTTCGTGGGCCTTTGGGAGGCCCGCAAGACCGCGCCGGGGAATGACCTGTTGTCCCTGCTGGCGGGCGATCCCATCACGCGCAAGGACGGCCAGATGTTCGCCTACCTGGGCAATGTGATCCTCTTGACCGTGGCCGGCAGCGACACGACCCGGCACTCCATCACCGGTGCCCTGCTGGCCTTCCAGGACAATCCCGACGCCTATGACCGCCTGCGCGCCGACCCGTCCCTGCTGGACTCCGCCGTGCCGGAGATCATCCGCTGGCAGAGCCCCGTGGCCCACATGCGCCGCACCGCCACCCGGGACGTCGAGCTGGGCGGCAAGACGATCCGCAAGGGGGACAAGGTCATCATGTGGTACGTCTCGGGCAACCGGGACGACGAGGTCATCCCGGATCCGGACCGCTTTGTCATCGACCGGGTGCGCCCGCGCCAGCACGTGGCCTTTGGCTTCGGTATCCACCGCTGCGTCGGTAACCGGCTGGCCGAGATGCAGCTGAAGGTGGTGTGGGAGGAGATCCTCAAGCGCTTCAAGCGCATCGAGGTGGTGGCCCCGCCCCGGCGCCTGACCTCCAACTTCGTGAAGGGCTACGAGACCCTGCCGGTGCGCATCCTGCCCTGACGGGCTCCACTTTCAGCAAAGGCGCGCGCCATGTCCGTCCAGGCCACCCTTGTCCACGAGGCCGACTGCGAACTGGAGGGCTGGGAGGAGCCGGCACCGGGCCTTGTGACCTGGCGCACCCTGTTCAGCGGCGAGCGGACCCCGACCCAGGGCCTGGTCCAGGGCGTGGCCGAGGTGCGCGCGACCCTTGAAACCCGCCCCGGCCTGCACCGGCACGCCCATGCCGAGACCTACTACATCCTGTCCGGGCGCGGGGTGATCGACCTGGACGGCGAGGAACGTCCCCTGGCGCCCGGCGACGCCGTCTTCATTCCCGGCAACGCCTGGCACGCCGCCTGGAGCGAGGGCGAGGCACCCCTGCGGATCCTCTACACCTTCGCCGCGGATGCCTTCGGCGACGTGGTCTACGAGTTCGCTGACAAAGCCTGAGGGGGCGGGGCGGCGCGCGCCTTGATCCCCTGCCTCCCGGGCCTCGCCTCGATGACGGCGTCACACCTCGGGAAGTGGCCCGACGGCGGATCCTAGAAGGTGTAGCGACCGTTGATCCGGAAGCCGTCGCCTTCGGGGGCGGCATCGTTGCCGGAGAGGATGCCGCCATAGGTCGCGGAAACGCCGATGGCCGGCGAGTAGTTCATGCCCGCGGTGAGCCCGCCGCCCGTCCAGGTCTTG
>CAIWHQ010000187.1 GCA_903912465.1 uncultured Alphaproteobacteria bacterium
CCCACCGCCGACTACGCCGCCCTGCCCACCTTCCGCCTGGCCGAGGCGGCGCGGGACACGCTGAAGGTGGTGCTGACCGGGGAGGGGGGCGACGAGCTCTTCGGCGGCTACGGCCGGTACCGGCGCGCCCTGCGCCCGGCCTTCCTGGGGGGTCGCCCAGCCGAGCCCCGGCCTGACCACCCCGAGGTGCTGGCCCGCTGGCGCGAGTCCGGGCGGCCGCCGCGCGGGCTGACGCCCCTTCAGTCGGCCCAGTGGTCGGACACCGCGACCTGGCTGCCCAACGACCTCTTGATCAAGCTGGACCGCTGCCTGATGGCCAACGGGCTGGAGGGCCGGACGCCCTTCCTCGACCCGCAGGTGGCGGACTTTGCCTTCACCCTGCCGGACCGGTTCAAGGTGCGCGGCCGGTTCGGCAAGTATCTCCTGCGGGCCTGGCTGGCAGGGGTCTGCCCGGCGGCTGCGCCCTGGGCCCGAAAGCAGGGCTTCACCGTCCCCGTCGAGGCCTGGATCGGGCCCCGCGCTGCCGACATCGCCGCCCGCATCTCGAAGGTGGAGGCGGTCCGTCGCCTGCGCACCCCCGAAGCCGTCGCCGCCGCCTTCGCCCCCGGCGGGAAGGGCGCCTGGCCCCTCCTGTTCCTGGCCGTCTGGTCCCTGATCCACCTGGAAGGCGCCGAGCCCACCGCCGCCCTTGAGGCGTGTACGGGCCGGGTCTAGGCCCCTCGACGGATGAATCGGACTGTGCCTTACTCGCCCAAGGGGTGAATCTGCCCCTTTTGGGGTAAATCATGTCCGAGTTCGCTGTCGCGCCGGGAAAGCTGAATGTCGGGGCTATCTTCAGCCAGGCCTTTGCAACCTTTCAGTCCAAGCTCCTGTTCTTCGTCTTCACGGGCCTGATGGTTGGCCTCGCCAGCCTGGTGGGCACGAACGGCCCCCTGGTGCTGATCGGGATCCTGCTGACCCTCGGTGTCGGTGCGGTTGCGCAGATCCTGACGGTGCGGGCGACGACGGGTCCGCTGGGCGTTGACGCCGGAACGGAGTTCGTGCCGGCCGTACAGGCGGCCCTGCCGAAGTTCGTACCTGTGTTTCTGACAGCCCTTTTCGTTCAGATTCTCGTCAGCCTGGGCATGTTCTTCCTGATCGTCCCCGGGGTTTTCCTCGCCGTCATGCTCCTGGTCTCAACCATCGCCTGCATCCTCGAGGACCGGTCTCCTGTGGAGGCCCTGAAGCGCAGCCGGGCGCTCACCCGCGGGAACCGCTGGCGGCTGCTCGGGCTCGTGCTGATCCTCTTCATCCTTGCAATGGGAGTCGTGCTGCTGGTCGCGATCCCGACTGCGGTCGCCGGCATCGTGCCCGGGATCGGGGCCCTTGTGGGCCGGGTGGTGGCCTCGGCCGCGGAGGGCCTCCTGGGGGTCTTCGTCGCCATCGTCCTGACCCATACCTTCCTTGAACTGCGCCGCCTGCATGAGGCTTCGGCCCCGGCACCCCTGATCTGACGGAAGGATGCAAATGGCGGATGGAGCCCGCTCTCCCGGTCGTCTGGAGGTCTTCCAGACCCTCCGGGAGGGGCTGAGCCTGCTGCCCAGGGCCATTGGCCCCTTCCTCCTGGCGTACCTCGTCGCCCTGGGGCTGATGGTCATCCTGGCGCTTGTGTTTGTCCTTCCGCTCCAGATCCTCAGGTCGGTCCTTGAGGTCGGGGGGCTCGGTGCCTCGGGCCTGGGCGCCAAGGTTGCGGAGGCCCTGCCCCTGATCAGCAATGTCGTCTGGTGGATTATCCAGGCCTATGTCGCCCTCTGCCTGCTCGTCGCCCAGTACCGGATCGCAGCCGAGGTCCGGGCCGGCTTGCGCCCGCAGTCCCGGGAGGTCTTCTACAGGCCGGACCCGCCCCTCCTGCCGCTCGCCTCGCTGGTCCTTGTCCTCGGCCTTGGCGCCCTGATGGGATTTTC
>CAIWHQ010000188.1 GCA_903912465.1 uncultured Alphaproteobacteria bacterium
ACCTACGAGAAGATCGACGATGCGGGCCTGCACGTCCTGATCGGTGATGAGCCGCGGGTCATCGAGGCCGACACCATCATCGTCTGCGCCGGCCAGGACCCCCTGCGCGCCCTGCACGACGAGCTGGCCGCCCTGGGCGTGGCCTCTACCCTGGTGGGGGGCTCGGACGTGGCGGCGGAGCTGGACGCCAAGCGGGCGATCAACCAGGCCAGCCGGCTGGCCGCCGCCATCTGATTTCAACAACCGGTCGGGGCCCCGGAGCATTTAAGGCATTGTCTTGACGGGCGCGCAGGGCTGGGTTTGAGTCCTGTGTCCGCAGGCTGGCGGCACTGCTGCGAAAGGTCGCAGACGGTGTCCGGGATGGCCCGACGGGGGGAATCAAATGAGCGTGGACTCCACCGCTGGCGGCGCGCCCGGCCCCAGGATCGAGACGACCAAGCCCTCCCTTTGGACCAAGGTCTCCTACGGCTTCGGGGCGGTGGCCTTCGGGGTCAAGGACAACGGGTTCAGCTATTTCCTGCTGATCTTCTACAGCCAGGTGATCGGGCTGGACGCCCGCCTCGTGGGGATCGCCCTGTTCTTTTCGATGTGTTTCGACGCCTTCTTCGACCCCATCCTCGGCTACTGGTCCGACAATCTGCGCTCGAAGTGGGGTCGACGGCATCCCTTCATGTACGCCGCCGCCATCCCGATCGCGGCCACCTACTTCCTGCTCTGGAGCCCGCCCAAGGGCTGGCAGGACTTCCATCTCTTCCTCTACCTTCTGGGCCTTTCCACTCTGGTTCGGATGTTGATCTCCATCTACGAGATCCCCAGTACGGCCCTGGCGCCGGAACTGACCGACGACTACGACGAGCGCAGCTCCCTTCAGGCCTACCGCTCCTATTTCGGTTGGACGGGCGGGAACGCCATGTCGGTGTTCAACTTCATCGTCCTCTTCCCGCTCTTCGCGACGGCAGCCATCCCAAACGGCCAGTTCAACCCGGAGGCCTACCGGGCCTACGGGATGATCGGGTCTGGCCTTCTCCTGATCTCGGTCCTGGCCTCGGCGATCGGCACCCATAGCCGGATTGCGCACCTGAAGCAGGCCCCGCCGAAGCGGCGCCTGGGCCCGCTGATCATCTTCAAGGAAATCTTCGAGACCCTTTCGAACCGGTCCTTCCTGGCCCTGTTCGTCTCGGCCATCTTCGGATCGATCGCCGGCGGGCTTTCCGCCGCCCTCGCCTTCTTCTTCTACGCCTACTTCTGGGACTTCACGACCCAGCAGCAGGGAATGATCACCAGCGGGGTCTTCGTCTCGGCGATCCTCGGCGCGGTCCTGGCCCCCATCGTCAGCCGGACCATCGGCAAGAAGAAGGGCGCGATCATCATCGGCCTGATCGCCTTCCTGGGCTCGCCCATGCCCATCGTCCTGCGCCTCCTGGGCGTGCTGCCGGACAATTCGAGCCCGGTCGTCTTCTGGTTCGTCTTCTTCACCACCATGATCGATGTGGGCCTGATCATCTGCTTCCAGATCCTCTCCGGGTCCATGATGGCGGACCTGGTCGAACAGGCGGAGATCAAGACCGGACGACGGTCAGAGGGCGTCTTCTTCGCCGCCTCGGCCTTCATCCGGAAGGTGGTGGGAAGCATTGGGCCGCTCGCCGCCACCTTCATCCTGACCATTGCAGGCCTTAAGGCGGGGGCCGATCCCAGCCAGGTCTCCGAGGAGACCGTGATTCGGCTGGGCATGTTCTACGTACCCGCCATCCTGACCCTATGGATGATCATGCTGGCCATCATGTCGACCTACACCATCACCCGGGGTGGCCACGAGGCGAACCTGCGCACCCTGGCTGAGATGAAGGGCAAGGAAGGCGACGGCGGCGACGACTGAGCCGCCGCCGGCCCTGGCCTCAGGCCACCAGTCCCTGCAGGGCCGCCGCCTCGGCGCGGACGGCCTGGGGGCCGCCCAGGACCTGGCGGTTGAAGCCAATGCGCTTGAACCAGTAGTGCAGGCCGACGAGGTCGGTGAAACCCATGCCGCCGTGCACTTCGGTGGCGGTGCGGGCGACGAAGGTCCCCACCTCCGACAGGTGCGCCTTGGCGTGGCAGGCCATGACAGAAGCCTCCTCCGGCAGGTGGTCGAGGGCGTGGCCCGCATACCAGACCAGGGACCGGCAGGGCTCCAGAGAGGCCGCCATTTCGGCACACATGTGCTTGACCGCCTGGAAGCTGGCGATGGCCCGGCCGAACTGGACCCGGCCCTTGGCGTAGGCCACCGCCTGGTCGAGCATGTCCTGGGCTGCGCCCAGGGTGTCGGCGGCCAGCATGACCCGTCCGGCGTCGATCATGGCGCGCACGGCGGAGGGGCCGTCGCCGGCCTTCAGGGGCTCGGCGGGGACACCGTCGAGGACGAGCTCACCCGTCGGGCGGGTGGCGTCGATG
>CAIWHQ010000189.1 GCA_903912465.1 uncultured Alphaproteobacteria bacterium
CAGATCCTCCGTTACGCCGCCGATGCGGAGAATACCCGCCGCCGGGCCGAGCGCGAGGCGAACGACGCCCGCGCCTACGCCATCCAGAAGTTCGCCCGGGACCTCCTGGCGGTGGCGGACACGCTTGGCCGGGCCCTGGCCACGCCTCCCGCCAGCGAGGACACAGGGATCCGCAACTTCGTCGTTGGCGTCGAGATGACCCAGAAGGCCCTCCTGTCGGCCTTCGAGTCGAATGGGCTCAAGACCGTCACGCCCGCTGCGGGCGACCGGTTCGATCCGCACCATCACCAGGCCATGATGGAGCAGGAGAGCCCCGATCTCGCCCCCGGCGCTGTGATCCAGTGCCTCCAGCCCGGCTACGAGCTCCTGGGCCGCCTGGTTCGGCCCGCCATGGTCGTGGTTGCCGCCCGCAGCTCCGGTGGTGGGTCTACGGAAGGCGACGCCCGGGGTGCCAACCTGGACACCCGGGCCTGACTGGGGACCCCTTTCCCAAGCCCAACAAATGATTAAAGTCGGGAGTCCAACTCAGGGGGCGGATTCGGCCTTGCCGTTCCCGTCCCTGGCTTACACCGGACCCAACTGATGAAGCTGACGATTGAGCGCGCTGCCCTCTTGAAAGCCCTGGGCCACGTCCAGAGCGCGGTGGAGCGTCGGAACACAATCCCGATCCTGTCCAACGTCCTGCTCTCTGCCGAGCGGGGCCGGCTCAGCTGCTCGGCCACTGACCTCGACATGGAGATCATCGACGAGGCCGAGGCCCGGGTCGAACAGGCGGGCCAGGTCACCGCCCCCGCCCACACCCTCTACGAGATCGTGCGCAAACTGCCCGAGGGTGCCGAGGTCACGCTGGCCTGGACGGGCGAGGACCCGCGCCTTTCGGTGTCGGCCGGGCGTTCGAGATTCAGCCTGCCGGTCCTGCCGGCCGGCGACTTCCCGGTGATGTCCGCCGAGGGCCTGTCCGGTCGGGTGGCCGTGGACGTGAACGACCTGATCCGGCTCATCGACCGGACCCGGTTCGCCATCTCCACCGAGGAGACCCGCTACTACCTGAACGGCCTCTACCTCCACACGGTCACGGAGGGGGGCGTTGCACGGCTCCGCGCCGTCGCGACGGACGGCCATCGCCTGGCCCTGGCCGAGATGCCCGCCCCGGAGGGATCCGCCGGATCTCCCGGCGTGATCGTGCCCCGCAAGACCATTGGCGAGGCCCGCCGACTTCTCGATGACGCCGGCGAGACCGTCGACCTGGCGGTCAGCCCGCAGAAGGTGCGCTTCGACTTCGGCGGCGCTGCCCTGACCTCCAAGGTCATCGACGGCAGCTTCCCCGACTATGCCCGGGTGATCCCCCGGGACAACAACCGGGTCATGATGGTGGATAACCGCCTCTTCGCCCAGGCCGTGGACCGGGTCGCGACCATCTCCGCCGAGAAGAGCCGTTCGGTCCGCATGTCCATCGAGGCTGGCCGGCTGACCCTGACCGTCCGGAACATGGAGGCGGGCCAGGCGGTCGAGGAACTCGAGATCGACTATGATGGCGAGGCCTTCGAACTGTCCTTCAACGCCCGCTACCTTTTGGACGTGACCGACCAGATCAGCGCCGAGCAGGCCGAATTCCGGTTCGGCGGACCCAACGACCCGGCCCTGGTGCTCGATCCGACCGATCCCGACGTCCGCTACGTCCTGATGCCCCTGCGGGTCTGATCCCGGTCATCGGCGCTCACCCCACCGGCGCGAACCGTCTATAGACTGTCGGCCGTGCGCTCGGTCCTGACACGCCTGTCCCTTACCGACTTCCGGTCCTACGACCGGGCGGAGCTGGAGATCGACGGCCGCTCGGTCGTGCTCACCGGACCCAACGGGGCGGGCAAGACCAACATACTGGAGGCCGTCTCCCTCCTGTCCCCCGGCCGGGGGCTCCGCAACGCCGCCCTTCCCGAGATCGGCCGCCGGGCGCCTGAGGAGACGACGGGGCGTGCCTGGGCCGTCGCCGCCTGGCTCGAGGTGGGCGGTGAGGCGGTCCGCCTGGGCGTGGGCGCGGAGTCTCCCGGGGCGAGCCGCCGCACCGTGCGCCTTGAGGGCGAACCCGCCGCCCCGGCGCGCCTTACCGACCATGTCCGCCCAGCCTGGCTGACCCCTGCCCAGGACCGGCTCTTCCTCGAGGCTGCGGGCGAGCGGCGCAGGTTCCTGGACAGGCTGGTCTTCGCCGCAGAGCCCACCCACGCCGGCTTCGCCCAGGCCTATGAAAAGGCCCTGCGGGAGCGACTTCGCCTGCTGACCGACGGGCCCGCGGACCCGGTCTGGCTCGATGCCCTGGAGCGGCGTCTCGCCATCAGCGGTGCGCGCCTGGCCGAAGCCAGGGCGCTCACCCTGGCGGCCCTCCAGTCCGAGATCGACGCCCGGGGCGACAGGCCCTTTCCCCAGGCCAGAATCACCCCCCTCGGGGAGTGGGAGCGCCGGGCCGCAGAGGGCGAGATCGGCCCTGTGCTGGAGCAGGCCCTGGCTTCGGCCCTGGCCGGGTCCCGGGGCCGGGATGCCGCCGCCGGACGGTCCCTGACCGGTCCGCACCGGGGCGACATGTCCGTGATCCACGCTGAACGGGGCCGCCCCGCCGCGGAGTGTTCCACCGGCGAGCAGAAGGCCCTGGTCCTGAACCTGGTGCTTGCCCAGGCGGCGCGTCTTTCCCGTGCCGAATCAGCGCCGGCGCCTGTATTGTTGCTGGATGAAGTCGCTGCGCACCTGGACCGCCGTCGGCGGGCCGCGCTGTTCGACGAAATCGAGGCGCTCGGGCTTCAGGCCTTCCTGACCGGCACGGACGACCCTCTCTTCGAGGACCTTGCGGGCCGCGCCCTCAGGATCCGGGTTGAGGGCTCCAGACTGGCTGTTGCGGACACTCCATGACCGACGAAAACGAGACTCCTTCCGAAATCCCCGCCGAAACTCCCGCCGAAACCCCGGAGGAGGCCGCCGCCGCCTATGGCGCGGATTCCATCAGGGTCCTCAAGGGGCTCGACGCCGTTCGCAAGCGGCCGGGCATGTACATCGGCGACACCGATGACGGCTCCGGCCTGCACCACATGGTCTACGAGGTGGTCGACAATGCCATCGACGAGGCCCTGGCCGGCCATGCGACGCGGGTCGAGGTGATCCTCAACGCCGATGGCTCGTGCACCGTCACTGACGACGGCCGGGGGATTCCCACCGACATCCACGAGGGCGAAGGCGTGTCGGCGGCCGAGGTCATCATGACCCAGCTGCATGCCGGCGGGAAGTTCGACCAGAACGCCTACAAGGTCTCGGGCGGCCTGCACGGCGTGGGTGTTTCGGTGGTCAACGCCCTGTCCGACTGGCTCAAGCTCAAGGTCCACCGGGGTGGGCGCGCCCATGAGATGATGTTCCGGCGGGGCGACGCCGTCTCGCCCCTGGTGCAGACCGGTCCCTCCCCCCTGCGGGAGTCAGGCGAGGCCCTGACCGGCACAGAGGTCACATTCCTGCCCTCGCTGGAGACCTTCGCCTTCATCGAGTTCGATCGCCGCACCCTCGAGCATCGCCTGCGCGAACTCGCCTTCCTCAATTCCGGGGTCCACATCCGTCTGTGCGACAACCGCGAGGCCGAGCCCTGGGAAGAGATTTTGCACTATGACGGGGGTGTGGAGGCCTTCGTCCGCCACCTCGACAAGGCCAAGGCGCCCCTGATGAAGGCACCGATCGTGGTGCGGGGACGCCGGGACAACGTGGAGATCGACCTCGCCCTGTGGTGGAACGAAAGCTACCACGAGAACGTTCTCTGCTTCACCAACAACATCCCCCAGAGGGAGGGCGGCACCCACCTGGCCGCCTTCCGCTCGGCTCTCACCCGGATCATCACCGGCTATGCCGACTCCAGCGGGACGGCCAAGCGCGAGAAGGTCAGCCTCTCCGGCGAGGACGCCCGCGAGGGCCTGACCTGCGTCCTGTCGGTCAAGGTTCCGGACCCCAAGTTCTCGTCCCAGACCAAGGACAAGCTGGTGTCCTCGGAGGTGCGTCCCGCCGTCGAGGGCCTGGTGGGGGAGGGCCTCACCAACTGGTTCGAAGAGCATCCCGCCGAGGGGCGGATGATCATCCAAAAGATCGCCGAGGCCGCCGCCGCCCGTGAGGCCGCCCGAAAGGCCCGCGAGCTGACCCGGCGCAAGTCGGCCCTGGAGATCTCCTCCCTGCCCGGCAAGCTGGCCGACTGCCAGGAGAAGGATCCGGCCAAGTCCGAGGTCTTCCTTGTCGAGGGCGATTCCGCCGGCGGCTCCGCCAAGCAGGCGCGCAATCGGGAGAACCAGGCGGTCCTTCCCCTGCGCGGCAAGATCCTGAACGTCGAGCGGGCCCGTTTCGACCGGATGCTCGGCTCAGACCAGATCGGGACCCTGATCACCGCCCTCGGCGCGGGGATCGGGCGCGACGACTTCAACATCGAGAAGATCCGCTACCACAAGATCGTCATCATGACGGACGCCGACGTCGACGGTGCCCACATCCGGACCCTGCTGCTGACCTTCTTCTATCGGCAGATGCCCGAGGTGATCGAGCGCGGCTATCTCTACATCGCCCAGCCGCCCCTCTACAAAGCCTCCAAGGGCCGGGCGTTCCGCTATCTGAAGGATGACGCCGAGCTTGAGATCTACCTCACCGAGGAGGGTGTCGACGGTGCCTCCCTCGACCTGCCCTCGGGCGAACGCCTGACGGGGAAGGACCTTCTCGCCCTGGTCCAGACCTCCCGGGGCGCCCGGGCCAATATCGAGCGGCTCACGGCGCGCGCTCCAGCCTTCGCCATCGAGCAGGCGGCCCTGGCCGGACTGCTTGGCGAGGAGGGCGACCCCACCGCAGCCGCCCGCCGCCTGGACCTCTACGCCGAAGAGGGCGACGGGCCCTGGACCGGCGAGACCTCGGCTGCCGGGGGCTATGCCTTCTCCCGCCGTCGCCGGGGCGTCACCGAGCGGGTGGTCCTCGACGACCTGCTGATCGGCGCCGCCGACGCCCGCCGTCTGGCGGAGCGTTCCCTGTCCCTCGCCGAGGTCTTCTCCGGCCCGGCGGTCTTCAGCCGGCGCGACCGCACCACGACCGTGCGCGGCCCCCTCGACCTGACTGCTGCCGTCATGGAAGCGGGCCGCCGGGGTCTGACGATCCAGCGCTACAAGGGCCTGGGAG
This sequence comes from uncultured Alphaproteobacteria bacterium, assembly GCA_903912465.1. Lineage (GTDB taxonomy): Bacteria > Pseudomonadota > Alphaproteobacteria > Caulobacterales > Caulobacteraceae > Phenylobacterium. Next base: position 5,173 of record CAIWHQ010000189.1, read on the forward strand.
AGATGAATCCCGACCAGCTTTGGGACACCACCCTCGATGCCAACGCCCGCACCCTCCTCCAGGTCCGGGTCGCCCACGCCGACGATGCCGACGACATGTTCACCCGCCTGATGGGCGATCTCGTCGAGCCGCGCCGGGAGTTCATCCAGGAAAACGCCCTCGACGCCGAGGTCGACGTCTGATCAG
>CAIWHQ010000190.1 GCA_903912465.1 uncultured Alphaproteobacteria bacterium
CGGCCTGTTCCTCCTGCGTGGGCGGGTCTTCCGTGCCCTGGCCTGGGCCCTGCCTGCCGGGGTCCTGGCGCATGGTGCCCTGACCGGCCTCCTGGCACCGGGTCTGGAGCCCCTCATGCTGTCCAGCCGGACAACGGAGGTCCTGGCCCGCGCCCGGCTCCTTCCCGCCCAGGGCGTGCTCCCCGGCCCCGTGGCCATTGCCGGCTATGCCGAGCCCAGCCTGGTCTTCCAGGTGGGCACAGACACCGGACTGGGTGACGCCGCCGATGCCGCCAGGGCCCTGGCTTCGGGCCGGGCTGCGGTGGTCGAGGGCCGCGAGCAGCCCGCCTTCCGCGCCGCCCTCGCCCGGAACGGCGTCACGCCCGTCGAGGTCGGCCGGGTGGCGGGCCTGAATTATTCCAACGGCGATGTGACCGCGCTTACGATCTACGCCCCGCCCCCGGAGGTCCGCCCATGAGCCGCTTCATCGAGGTCGTCGAGGTGGGGCCGCGCGACGGCCTGCAGAACGAGAAGGTCGCCCTGACCCCCGCCCAAAGGGTCGAATTCATCCATCGCCTGGAGGGTGCCGGCGCCCGCCGGATCGAAACCGTCTCCTTCGTCAATCCCGCCCGGGTCCCGCAGATGGCCGGTGCCGAGGAGGTCTGCGCCGCCCTTCCGGCCGAGCCGCAGAGGTCGCGGATCGGCCTGGTCCTCAACATGCGCGGCTGGGACCGGGCGGTCTCGACGGGCTGTGACGAGGCCAATGTGGTGGTCTGCGCCACCGACGCCTTCGGGATCCGCAATCAGGGCGCGGACACCCGGGCCCAGATGGACACCCTGGCCGCCATCGCCGGCCGGCGGGCGACCGAGGGCGGACCCCGCCTGTCGGTGACCTTTTCCGTCGCCTTCGGCTGTCCCTTCGAGGGCGAGGTCGATCCCGCGCGGGTGGTCGACCTGGTCCGCGAAGCGGCGGGCCTGCCCCTCGATGAGATCGCCCTGGCCGATACCATCGGGGTCGCCGATCCCTGGGCCGTCCGGCGCCTGGTGGAGTCCTGTCGGGCCGTCCTTGGGCCCCAAAGGCTGCGCCTGCACTTCCACGACACCCGCAACACCGGCCTGGCCAACGCCTTTGCCGGGGTGGAGGCGGGTGTGGACGTCCTTGATGCCAGCTGCGGCGGCCTCGGCGGCTGTCCCTTTGCGCCCAACGCCACGGGCAATATCGGGACCGAGGATCTCGTTTACATGCTCGAGCGGGCAGGCTTCACGACGGGCTACGATCTGCCCGCCCTGATCTCGACTGCCGGATGGATCTGCGGCCTCCTGGGCAAGACCCCGACTGCCGCGGTCACCCGCGCCGGCCTCTTCCCCCTCCCGGCCTGAGGTCGGTCCGGCTCAGGCGGGGGGCCGCCCGAGACGCCAGAAGACCGGACGGACCACGGCGGCGGCGACGATGAAGGGGGCCAGGCCCAAGGCCGCAAGGGTCTCGAGGGGGGTGCTCGCGCGCTTTCGGAAGAAACGGGCCAGGCCGCAACCCTTGGCGTACTCGACCCTGAGGGGATTGGCCCGGCTGGTATGTCCGACATGGACCACCTCCGCCTCGGGCTGGAAGACCACCTGGCCGCCCGCCTGGCGGATGCGCCAGCACAGGTCGATGTCCTCGACATGCAGGAAGTAGCCCTCGTCGAACCCGCCAATCGCAGCGAAATCGTCCCGGCGGATGGCGAAGCAGGCTCCTGAGACGGTCGGTGCCTCGATGGCCTCGAGCGGCGCCGGTTCATCCTCCAGATGGACCTCAAAGCGCCTCAGGCCGGGGATCCGGCTGGCCAGGGTGGAGAGGCTCAGGAAGGTCGAGAGCGGGGTGATCTCACCCCGTCGCCCGCCCCTCTGTTCTGAGCCGTCAGGATTCAGGATCCGGGCGCCGACCAGGCTGGGCGAGGGCCGGCCCTCGAGGGCGCGGGCGAGGGCCGCCACCCCG
>CAIWHQ010000191.1 GCA_903912465.1 uncultured Alphaproteobacteria bacterium
CTCGACCGGTCGTGGGATCCAGGTGGACCCTGGCCTGGCCGCCGTCCTCGACGGCTCGGTCGAACACCTTCATCTGGTTCTGAAGGCCCTGGGGTTCGCACCCGTCGAACGCCCCGCCCCTGGCGCCCCGAGCCTCTGGCGGCGACGTAGGCAGCCCGCTCCCGCCGCACCTCCAGCTGCGCCTACCGCCTCGCCATTTTCAGCCCTGGCGGCGCTTCGGCCCCCTGCCAAGGCTGGACGCCGCCCGCCCCGTCGCCGCAGGAAGCCCGCCCCGTGAGCGATGGCGGCTCGGTCCGCGCGGACGTCTGGCTCTGGCGGGCCCGGTTCTTCAAGTCCCGGAGCCTGGCTGCACGGTTCGTCGAGGAAGGCCGGATCCGGCTCACCCGCGACGGCACCGAGACCCGGATCGATAAGTCCGCCCGGGCCCTGAAGATCGGCGACAGGCTGGTCTTCGCCATGGGGGGGCGCCTTACGGCGGTGACGGTTACAGGGCTTGGCGAGCGCCGCGGCCCTGCCGTCGAGGCCCGCAGCCTCTATGCGCCCTTGGCGGACGGCAGACCCGCAGCCTTGCCGCCGGAGCCAGGGGTGCCTAGCCTCGGGGCCGGCTTCGGGGAGGACGCGCGATGATATCAAGGTCACTGACGGCTTCGGCCTTCGCCCTCCTCTGGGGGCTCCTCCCCGCTGCCCAGGCCCTGGCCGCCACCCCGCGGGTCGAGGACAGGCAGATTGCGGGCCTTGCGGCTCCCGCCGAGATCCGGGTCGACCATTGGGGCGTCCCGCATATCTATGCCCGCTCGGCGCGGGACGCCTTCTTTGTCCAGGGCTACAACGCCGCGCGGGACCGGCTCTGGCAGATCGACCTTTGGCGGAAGCGCGGCCTGGGACTTCTGGCGCGGGACTTCGGGCCCGACTTCGTGGAACAGGACAGGGCGGCGCGACTCTTCCTGTACCGGGGCGACATGAAGGCCGAGTGGGCCGCCTACGGCCAAGGTGCCCGGAGCCACACCGAGGCCTTCGTCGCCGGGATCAATGCCTATGTCCTCGAAATCCGGTCGGGTAAGCGCACCCTGCCCCGGGAGTTCAGGATCGCCGGGACGACCCCGGACATCTGGGCCCCCGAGGACGTGGTGCGCGTCCGCAGCCATGGGCTGACCCGAAACGCCGGCATGGAGGCCACCCGGGCCCGGATCCTGTGCGCCGGCGGGCCGGGTGCCGACAGGCTGTTCAAGAAGCTGGAGCCGGACTGGACGACAAAGGTCCCAGACGGCCTAGATCCCTGCACCATCCCCGAGACCGTCCTGGACGACTACAACCTCGCGACCCGGGGCGTGAAGTTCGACACCGCCCGGCGGCGGCTGGCGGCGGAGGCCCCCGCGCCGGAATCCCAGGGCTCGAACAACTGGACGATCGCGCCGTCGCGCACGACCACTGGGCGTCCGATCCTGGCCAATGACCCGCACAGGGAACACGGACTGCCCTCCCTGCGGTACGTGGCCCACCTGGAAGCGCCTGGCCTGTCGGTGATCGGCGCCGGCGAACCCGCCCTGCCCGGCGTTTCCATCGGCCACAACGAGACCATCGCCTTCGGCCTGACCATCTTCTATGCCGACCAGGAAGACCTCTACGTCTACGAGACCTCGCCCGACGATCCTGACCTCTATCGGTACCGAGGCGGTTGGGCCCGGATGGAGACCGTCCGCGAGACCATCGAGGTGCGGGGCGGAGGCGCCCGGGATGTCGATCTGCGGTTCACCCGCCA
>CAIWHQ010000192.1 GCA_903912465.1 uncultured Alphaproteobacteria bacterium
ACGACCTGACCGACCCGGCCCCCGCCACTTCCTTTGCCCACCTGGATGCGACGACGGTGTTGAGCCGCGATATCGCCGCCCAGGCCATCTTCCCCGCCGTGGACCCGCTGGACTCCACCTCGCGGATCATGGATCCCCTGGTGATCGGTGAGGAGCACTACCTTGTGGCGCGGCGGGTCCAGGAGACCCTGCAGCAGTACAAGGCCCTGAAGGACATCATCGCCATCCTCGGCATGGACGAACTGTCCGAAGAGGACAAGCTGACGGTCTCCCGCGCGCGGAAGATCCAGAAGTTCCTGTCCCAGCCCTTCCACGTGGCCGAGCAGTTCACCAACATGCCGGGCATCTTCGTGAGCCTCGAGGACACCATCCGCTCGTTCAAGGCCCTGGTGGAAGGCGAATACGACCACCTCCCCGAGGCCGCCTTCTACAATGTCGGCACCATCGAGGACGCCGTGGCCAAGGCCGAGCAACTGGCCTCGGAAGCCTGATCGGCATGGCGGGCAAGTTGCAATTCTCGCTGGTGTCTCCGGAGCGCGAGCTCTTTTCCGGAGACGTCGACCAGGTGGACGCACCGGGCTCCGAAGGCGACTTCGGCGTCCTGCCCGGGCATGCACCCTTCATGGCCACCCTGCGGGAGGGGCAGATTCGCCTCTACCGGGGCGGACAAGTCACGACCTTCGAGGTGCGCGGCGGCTTTGCCGACGTCACCCCGGCAGGCCTAACCGTACTGGCGGAGTCTGCAGTCGAGGTCTAGCCAGGCGTCACGATCCAGACAAAATGGTCTGCCAATCCTGAACAGTCAGGTTTGTTGGACCTATGACAGGAGTCGAGGAAACACTATGCGCAACGTCGTCATGACCCTCGTCGCCGCTTCGGCGATCGCCCTTCCGGCCCTGGCCCAGGTCGTTCCGGCTCCGCCGGTGCCTCCGGCTGTCGCCGCTCCGGCGGCTCCCGCCGCGGCCGCTGCGGCACCCGCGCCCGCGGTCGTGGAAACCCTTCCCACTGATGGGGAGATCGGCCAGATCCTCAATGTGATCCGCACGATCTGCGTCCCCCTGGTGCGGGGCGGCGATCTGGCCAAGCTCGCGACCCCGGCCGCCGGCTTCAAGCGCAACAGGAAGGAAGTCGGCTACACCCAGACCCTGGTGACCAAGCCCTACACCCTGACCGTGTACGAGCCCGGCTCGAACAAGGACGTCTGCCGCGTCGGCATCAACTACACGAGCGGCGGTGAGAAGCCGATCCTGCTTGGCCTCGACAAGGTCGCCTACCTGAACCAGCCCCGCCTGCGGCTTCAGCGCGAGAACAACTACGTCCCGCCGACCGACTTCATGCGGGTCACGAGCTCGTGGGAGCACTACACAGACAAGGAGTCCATTGGCCTGGTCTTCGTCCAGCTCAAGAAGCCGGACGGAACCGAGGTCAACCCCAAGTGGGGTACGGGCGAAATCCTCTACTCCGAACGCAAGTTCTAGGCTGCGGCCCGGTCCGGCCGGGCCGCCAGCCAGCCCAGGATTCGGTCCGCCACCGCTTCCCAGCCCGGTTCGCCGGGCAGCCAGTGGCTCATGCCCGCCATCTCCACATACTCCGCGCCCAGGCGTCCGGCGACCTGTCGGACGGTTGCGGGGGGATGGACCCTGTCTTTTCCACCGGAGATCACAAGGCTCTCCAGGCCTGAGGGCGGCGGATCCGTCCGGGTCGTCATCAGCGGGTCCAGCCACCAGGTGAGGGTCTCAAGGATGGCCCGGGCGCTCTCCGGACGCGCCCGCTGAGCCGCAGCCTCCCGCGCCCCGGGGGGCAGTCGGTCGAGGCTGAACCCCCTGAGAAGGTGCAGGTCTGGCTCTACCGGTGAGAAGGGGGTGGGCGCCACCAGAGGCAGGGTCGCCGCCGTGACCGCTTCCTCCAGGCTGGAGCCGAAGACGCCCCAGGGCGCAGAGGGCGCCAGCAGGACGAGGCCCGCGAGGGGCACGCGACCTACAGTCATCTGCGCCACCAGGCCGCCCAGGGAATGTCCCAGGAGTACCGGCGGCCCGCCGTCCTCGGCTGTGATCCGGCGGCACAGCGCGGTGATGTCCGCTGCATAGTCGGCCATGGACAGGTTCGCCACGTCGCCGCGCCGGTCCTCCGGGCCATGCCCGCGCAGGTCCGGGGCTGCGACCTTCAGGCCTGCAGCCTCAAAGGGCCTGCGAAAATCGTCGAACACCCAGCCACCGCAGAAGGCGCCATGGACCATCACCACAGTGCAGGTTTTCATCCTGGAGCCCCCCGAAGCTGGACGGCGTGAGGCGCGAAGGCCTGGGCTACCGTGGCGTAGACAGGCTTCTTGAAGGGCACGATCAGTTCCGGAGTCTCCGCCAGGGGTGCCCAGCGCCAGGCGTCGAACTCCACCGGGTGGTGCCGGTCGAGGCGAACCTCGGACTCTTCCCCCTCGAACCTCAGGGCGAACCAGACCTGCTTCTGTCCCTTCCACCCGCGATGGTCGCGTCGGGCCTCCGGCGGATAGTCGTAGGCCAGCCAACCCGGCGTCCGTCCGAGGATCGACACGGAGGTGATCCCGGTCTCCTCCTCCAGTTCCCGAAGGGCGGCGGCCTCGAGGTCCTCGTCGTCGTCGACGCCCCCTTGCGGGAACTGCCAGTTGTAGGGCGGAGGGGTCTCGACCCGGCGTCCCATCCATACCCGGCCCACAGGATCGAAGAGGACCAGGCCGACGTTGGGTCGGTAGTCGTCGAGGTTCATCAGCGGATCTTGGCCAGGGCAGAGGCGGGTGCCAGCTGGAAGCCCCGACCTTCGATCTGGCCCGCCCAGGAAGCCACCTGACGCAGGCTCAGGGGGTAGGCCTGGGCGATCCCCAGGCCCTGGCCCTGGGAGAGGGCCGCAGCCTCGACCCGCAGGAGGGACTCATCGATCGCCGCGGGCGAAAGGACGGTGTCCAGGGCCTGGTTTGCAGAGGCCCGCAATTCGGCGCTCCCTGAGGTCGAGGCTATGCCCGTGTCGATGAAGGCCACCCCCCGGCTTCTAAGGGCTCCGGACAGGGCACCCATGCCCTCGGGGCTCTTCACGAACCGGTCGCCCATCTGGTTCAGGATCCCGAAGTAACCCGTCCCCCGGCTGAGGATCCACTCCAGCCGTTTGACGGTCTCGGCGGGCTGGGCGCGGGCGCGCAGGGTGTAGGGGCCCGGATCGTTGTCGGGATAGTCCTCGGGCTCCATGGGCGCTTCAAGCAGCACTTCATGGCCACGGGCGCGGGCCTGGTTGATCCAGTCCTGCAGGCCGGGGGCGTAGGGGGAGAAGGCCAGGGTAACCTGCGGCGGCAGGCTCTCGAGCGCCAGGCGGGTCGTGGCGGCATCCAGGCCCAGGCCGCCGACGATGATGGCCACTCGCGGCCGGCCGCTGGCCTTGAAGGGCCGGGCGTAGGCCCGGGCGGGCGTCAGGCCTCCGGGCCCGATCACCGGCAGGATTCCCTCGGCGGTCCTACGGCTGACCACCTCCAGGGGGGCCGGCGGAAGCGGGCCGCCAGCCATGACGCCCGCCGCGGCAAGGGCGTCTGTCGCGGTGGACAGGGGCGGCGGCTCCGGGGATCGGGTCAACTTGTATTCCGCCCGCACCAGGTCGGTCCCGGCCGCGCGCCCGGCGGTCACAGCGGACTTCCATCCCGGGGGCGCAGCCCCGGTGATCGCCGCCCGGACCTGCGGATAGCCCGCCGCGGGATCCCCCAGGAGTGAGATCAGGCCCGCGGCGCTGGCCAGGAAGAGGACAAGCGCGCCCGCTGCACCCACCAGGGGGTTGGAGATGAGGGCCCCCAGCCGTCCCTGTCCCGGACGGATCCGGGAGGCGGCGGGGCCGGCTCGGACTGAGGGCTTGCGACTCATGGGTAGGTCTCCGGACCGGAGCCTTTCGCTAGGCGGTTTGCAGAGGCTAGTTCGACTTCCATGCCTTTGGAACCCGTCCGTGCCTATCCCTCCCGATCAGGGCTTGGGCTTGGGGGTTGGAGTGGTGGAGGGCGGCGTTGCAGCAGCTGGCTTCGCCGGCGCTGGCGCGGTCGCCGCAGGGCGGGCGCCGACCACCTCGGCCATCCGAGCCGTAGGCTTGGGCAGCTTGGGTGTTGCGGCAACGGATCCATAGCGCAGGACATCCTTTGCCCGGCTCAGCTGGAAGTCACCGGTGCGGGGGTTGAAGCCCGCCGGCGGGGCTTCCGCTGGGTCATGGGGTGCGACCCGGGTCTTGCCTTCGTCAGCCTTCAGGGCGTTCCGGTAGGAGGCCTCCGAGAACTGGAAGGCACGGTTGGCGATGGCCTGGGCCTCCTCCTGGGACTGGGCCACCTCGAGGTCCGGTTCGATGCCGGTCTTCTGGATCGAGCGTCCCGACGGGGTGTAGTACCGGGCCGTGGTCAGCTTGATGGCACCGTCGGCCCCGCCGCGAAGGGGGATCAAGGTCTGGACCGAGCCCTTGCCAAAGCTGGTCAGGCCGACAAGTTCCGCCCGCTTCCTGTCCTGCAGGGCACCGGCGACGATTTCCGCCGCCGAGGCCGAACCGGAATTGATCAGGACCACCATGGGCAGGCCTCCGGTCAGGTCCCCGCGACGGGCGTTGTAGCGCTCGATATCCCTGGGGTTCCGACCCCGCTGCGACACGATCTCGCCGTTCTCGAGGAAGAGGTCCGAGATTCCCACCGCCTGGTCGAGCAGTCCGCCCGGATTGTTCCGCAGGTCGAGGACCAGACCCTTCATGCCCGGGTTCCCGGCCTTGAGCCCCTGGATCGCCGCGGCCGCTTCCTCTGTGGTCTTCTCGTTGAAGGCCGACACCCGGAGGTAGCCGTAGTCGCCCTCCATCCGGGAGTTGACCGACTTGGTCTTGATCACTTCCCGGACGATCTTGACGTCGAACGGGTCCGACCTTTCCCGGGCGATGGACAGGGTCACAGCCTCTCCGGGCGGCCCACGCATGAGCTTGACCGCGTCGCTCACCGACATGCCGATTACAGACTGGCTGTTGACCGCCGTGATGTAGTCACCCGCCTTGATCCCCGCCTTGAAGGCCGGCGTCCCGTCCATGGGCGAGATGATCTTCACCACCCCGTCCTCGGAACTGATCTCCAGCCCCAGCCCGCCATATTCCCCCGGGTCTGGTCGCGCATGTCATTGAGGGCTTCGGGGGTCAGGTAGTTCGAGTGTGGGTCGAGCGAGGTCAGCATGCCGTCGAGGGCGGTCTCGATCAGCTTTCGGGACTCGACCTCGGAGACGTAGTTCTCCTCCACGGCCTGGACCACGTCACCGAACAACTCCAGCACGCGATAGCTCTCGGCCCCCGACGAGACGGCCGCGGTGGCGCTCTGGTTCAGGTAGGCCGTGGCTCCAGCACCCAGAAGGAAGGTGGAGACACCGACGAGGAGATACTTCTTCATTTAACCACCCGTTGCGCCGCACGGTCGGACCGGCGGGAGTGTCAGGAGTGCGGTAGGCCCGCCTGGGAACAGAGCCTTATCCTGTTTCCCGCCTGAATCCAGAGCCTTCGATCACGGCGTTCCAGGGCGCAGCCAGGGTTGGGGATCGATTGGCTGGCCGAGGTCCCGCAGCTCGATGTAGAGACGCACCGAGGCACCCCGGTCGGCCGCCTGACCAAGGGTCTGGCCCTGCCGTACCGCATCACCTGTCTGGACGGAGGCGGTGAAGGGCCCGGCCAGGACAACCTGTCCCCGCGGCGTGGCCTGCAGGATCACCGCCTCGCCCCAGCCTTCAAGCGTGCCAGCATACAGGACATCGCCACTGGCGGGGGCCCGGACTGCGCCGCCGGATGGCGACTGGAAGGTCAGCCCCTGCGAACGCAGGCCACCCGCCTGCAGGCTCCCGAAGCGCTCCAGAATGGGCCCCGTCGTCGGTGCCAGGAGATCGACGCCTGCCGCCCGCCCCTGGGACAGCTGTTCCGACAACATCAGGCCTGCGGCCAGCTCGGCCCTGGCGGCATCCAGCCCCGCCTGGGGCGTATGGGTCAGGGGGTCTGGCGGTTCGAGGCGCAGGTTGAAGAGGATCAGGCCCGGGCTGGCCACCGGCCCGGCGGGCCTGCCTGCCTGGGGGGCCTGGAGCGCCATCGCCGCCACCCCGAAGGCCAGGACCAGTCCCGCGCCGGCACCGGCCAGGCGATGAAGTCGACGCTGGGCGTTCAGCTCAGTCACGGTGGTAGGGGCCTCCGGCCAGGAGGGTGACGGACCGGTAGACCTGTTCGGCCAGCATGACCCTGGCCAGGGCGTGCGGCCAGGTCTGGGGCCCGAAGGCCAGGGTATCCTGGGCGCGCGCCCGGAGGTCCGGGTCGAGACCGTCGGCCCCGCCGATCAGAAAGACCAGCCGCCGCACGCCGTCGTCTCTCAACCGCCCGATCTCGGTGGCAAAGTCCCGGGATCTGCGGGCCCGTCCCCGTTCGTCACAGGCGATGATGCGGCTGTCGGACAGGTGGGCGGACAGGGCCTCGGCCTCTGACCCCTTGCCGGGCTTGCGCCCCTCGACCTCGATCACCTCCACCGGGCCAAGGCCCAGGGCGCGCCCCGCAGCGGTTGCGCGCTCGGCATAAAGGCGCACGAGGTCGGCCTCAGGTGACCGGCCAAGCTTTCCGATGGCGACAATGGCGATCTTCACCCGGTGAACCCGGCGGGTGGGATGAATCCGCCGAACTCGCGTTCCACAAGTTCGGCGAAGTGGATCGTCGTCAGGTCCTGCATCCAGCCGCCAATCACCTGGGCACCCATGGGGAGTCCCTCGCGGGACAGTCCGAGGGGCAGGGCTGTGGCGGGCAGGTTGGGCAGGAGGGCGACCGCAGGCCAGCCCAACTGGGCATAGTAGGGCGTATCTGCTCCATTGACCTTCAGGGTCCGCTCCTGGGTTTCCGGACCGTCCTCATGCGGGAAGGCGGTGACGCCGAAGGCCGGCGCGAGGACCAGGTCAAAGGTCTCGAACAGGCTCGCCCAGCGGCGGCGGAAGGCCAGCTGGGCGTCGAGGAGGTCCATGTAGGCATGGGCGTCCGGCGGTGTCGCCCCCGGCGCGCCCCGGCTGATCGCCGTGTTCAGGAGCCGCTGGTAGATCGCATGCTGGTCGGCGAGGTCGGGAAGCCGGTCGTGGGCCCGGAGGACGGATGCGCCCAGTGCTTCCAGCCGCCGCGCCAGGTTGTCGACGGCGCCAGCGATCTCGCTGTCGGTCGGGGTCAGCGGGTGGTCAGTGAGCACCAGGACCCTGTAGTCCGCCAGCGTCTCCCGCCGGGGCGGCACCAGGGTGAAGGCGATACCCGCGGCGTCTTCCGCCTCCGGACCCGCAAGAACGCCGAGCGCTCGCCGCAGGTCCGCAGCACACCGGGCCATTGGCCCGACGACCGCCAGGGGAACCGGGACCCCGTCGGTCCCCGGGGGGGTGTGGCCCCGGGTCGGGACCAGTCCCCAGGTGGGCTTGTGCCCGAAGACGCCGCAGAGGGCTGCGGGGACGCGGATCGAGCCACCGATGTCGGAGCCGAGTTCGAGGGGGGTCATTCCCGCCGCGAGGGCCGCCGCGGCGCCGCCTGAGGAGCCGCCGGGCGAGCGCGAGGGATCCCAGGGGTTGGAGGTTCGCCCATAGACAGGGTTGGTGCTCTGCCAGTCGCTGAGGAAGGGCGGCACATTGGTCAGGCCAAGGATGATCGCCCCCGCCGCCTTGAGGCGCGTCACCGCCGTGGCGTCGGCAGGCGCCACCCAGCCGCGGAAGGCCGGATTGCCCCAGGTCGAGGGCAGGCCCTGCACCTGGTTGGACTCCTTGACGGTCATCGGCAGGCCCAGGAGGGGAAGGCGATCGCCTGCGGAGAGCCGGGCGTCCGCTGCGCGCGCGGCGTCCCGGGCTCGGTCGAAGTCGCGGATGACGACGGCGTTGATCTGTGCGTCCCGCGTCTCGATCCTGGCGATCAGGGCGTCGGTCAGTTCCAGCGCGCCGATCCTGCGGTCGGCCAGGGCGACGATCAGGTCGCCGGCGCTTCGGTCGAGGAAGTCGGGTTCAGTGGATCCGGTCATGGCGGGGTCTCCCTGGCGCGAGGGTGCGTCACTGGACCCCGGGGTGTCCAGAGGGCGTCCCGCTCAGACCGCGGTGCGGTGGCCGGGGGACTCGACCGACCAGATCTTCTCGATGTTGTAGAAGGCCCGGACCTCGGGACGGAAGACATGGATGATGATGTCGCCGGCGTCGATCAGCACCCAGTCGCAGTGCGGCAGCCCCTCGACCCGGGCGCGGCCGTAGCCCCGCTCCTTCAGGGCCCGCAGCAGGTGGTCGGCAATGGCGCCCACGTGCCGGTGCGAGCGGCCGGACGCGACCACAAGCCCGTCGGCCATGGCGCTCTTGCCTTTGAGATCGATGAAGACGACGTCCTGGGCCTGGTCGTCATCCAGGCGGCTCAGGATAAGCTCCTCCAGCGTGGAAACACCTTGCGGGAGGGCGGCCTCGGCGGCCGGGGCCGGGGCGGTTTGCGCAGAAGGCGCAGGGTCGGGACTCAGCGGAAGAACTCCTGTTCTGTTGCGCCAAGAAAGACCTCTAGCACAGGCTGGGCCCCGGGTCAGCCTTGACGTGAACGCACGGCGCTCATCCGCTCGCGCAGGGCGGTCGACGACTGGAAGTTGAGGGGGCCGTACAGGAAGATCCAGGCGGGAGGCGGCAGGCCGGGCAGGGCCTTCGCCCGATGGAAGGGCAGGCGCGCCGCCGCAAACCGCCGCGCCGCCGGCGAGGACCGGCTCTTCAGCGAGATCCAGGGGCGGGAGACGACCGCCACCGGCACAGCGCGCAGGATCTGGGTCCAACCGCGCCAGCGGTGGAAGCCCGCCAGGCTGTCAGCGCCCATGATCCAGACGAAATGGACCCCGGGAAAGCGGGCCTTGAGGGCCAGGACCGTATCGAGAGTGTACCGGGTCCCGATGCGGGACTCGACGTCGGAAACGATCATGCCCCGGTCCCGGGCGAAGGCGCGGACCCCGGCCATGCGACGGGTGAGGGGGCGGGTCTCGTCGCTGGACTTCAGGGGGTTCTGGGGCGCCACAAGCCAGATCACCCGGTCGAGTCCCAGGCGTTGGCGGGCGGTCTCGGCGACGTGGGCGTGGCCCTCGTGGGCCGGGTTGAAGCTGCCGCCGTAAAGTCCGACCTTCATGCCCCGGGAGAGGGTGAAGCCGGGCCGGAGGGCACCTGGGTGCCCCCCCACAGACCGACGCCCCACCTGGCCCGCTGCCCACATGTCAGGCTTCCGGGCGAGCCCGTAGGCTCCCTGAAGTGGAGGTGGTCCCGGACCGATCGAGCCCGGTGTCAACCTGTCGCATGCGGGTCCGGATGGTGAAGACCCCGTCTCCCGCCAGCACTCCGCCCCTGGCGAACAGGCGACCGCCCTCCCAGTTGGACAGGCCCAGCTCGGGCCGGTTCAGGGCGTACTGACCGTCGACCCATCGGGTGAAGCCGTCACCGATGAACGGCGCCTCGATCCCGGCCTCGAAGCGGGCGAGGGCGGCGGGATCCTCGGTGACCAGGGTGGCGACCAGGCGTGGGGCCCATTGGTTGAAGAGGCCGATGGCGGCGTCCAGGTCGTCGACCACCGCCAGGGTGACCTCGGGGGTCTCCTCCCACTCCCATTCCTGTGCCAGGTCGGGTTCAGGGAGGATATCGGCGCGAGGCTCCATGGCGAGGCCTTCGGAACGCATCACCTCGACAGGCGACGCCATCCAGTCCCCGCCGGGCAGGAAGCCTTCGGTTCCTTCCAGGACATGCAGACGGAAGCCGCGCCGCCGGTGTCCGGCGGCCTCGAGTGCGGCCAGGAAGCCCGGGACCAGTTCGGCCGCCCGGGGCCGGACGATGACGCAGACGTTGAGGGTGTTGCAGACCTTCCGGTCGAGGGAGTGGAAGACGACCTCCCTGAACCGGTCCGGGTCGGCGGCGACGTCGGCGACCATCCAGGCGCCTCCGGTCCCGTGCAGGCTGACCGGGGTCCCCGTCTGTCGGGCGATGGCGCCCAGCTGGGCCACGGCGGGTCCGGACCCCCGGGCGACTGCCAGGGCGAGGCGGCGATCGGCGAAAAGGGCCCAGCCTGCTGACCGTTCGGCGGAGTCCACCAGGCTCATGGCACCCGTCGGCAGGCCGGCTTCGGCCAGGGCCGGGCGGACGGCGCCCTCCATCAGGGCGCGGGCCGTGCCCAGGGCGTCGGATCCAATCCGGAAGACCACGGCATTGCCGGTCCGGAGCACGCCCGCTGCATCGGCGAAGACATTTGGCCGACCCTCGAAGACGAAGCCGACGACCCCCAAAGGCGCGCGATACTGCTCGATGCTCCAGCCGTCGTGGTCGATTCGCTCGAGGACCTGACCCCGGCTCGCCGGACTGTCGCGCCAGGCCCTCAGGCCGGTGATCATGTCCTGGCGCATGGCCTCGCCGGCAGAGAGCCGGGTCGTCGAACGCCCCCGGCTGCGGGCAGACTCTATGTCGCTGGCGTTGGCGGCGGCGACTCCCGCCCAGACGGACCCGTCCTCCAGCCGGCGCGCAAACGCCTCGAAGAAGGCGGTTATGGCCGCGTCGGGGACATGGGACAGAGCGCTGAATGCCGAGACTGCTGCGGTTGTAGCGGACTCAACGATCCGGCCGACCTTGGCAGACACATGAAGAAGCTCGCCGGACTCCTGGACCACGACCAGTCGGTCGCCGGGCCGGAAGCGGGCTGCGAGCCCCGCATCCACGAAGGTAACGCGGTCACCGCCGAAGGGAACCGGCAGGCCCGTTGTCAGCGCCTCAAGGGGCGCGACCCGAAGTCCGTTCTCCGGCATGGCCTCCCCGATTCCTCCGGTCCCATTTGCTCAAGCTGAGCCTTACTAGACCAGACGGCGGGCGGCGCCACGCCGGAAAATCCACCCTCGGCAGGTCAGGCGCGGATCATCGGCAGGCGGAAGGCACCCTTCCCCGTGGCCGCCAGGATCGCGTTCGCGACCGCGGGTGCGATCACCGGGACACCGGGTTCACCCACGCCGGAAGGGGGGTTGGTCGACGGGAGGATGTAGGTCTCGACCTTCGGCGCCTCGGAGTGGCGGAGCACGGGATAGGCGTCGAAGTTCTTCCGATCGACTGCACCTGCCTTGATGATCATCTCGTCGTGCAGGGCGGCGGACAGGCCGAAGCAGGTTCCGCCTTCCATCTGGGCGGCGATCTGGTCCGGCGAGATCGCAGTCCCGCAGTCGATGGCGGTGACCACGCGGCCGACCTTCGGTTTTCCGTCCACCAGCCGGACCTCGGCGATCTGGGCGACGACGGAGCCGAAGCACTCGTGCACGGCCACGCCGCGGGTCACGCCAGCGGGTGCCGGCTTGTCCCAACCCGCCTTCTCGGCGGCGAGCTTGAGCACCGCGATGTGACGGGCCGCACCGGCCTTTTCGAACAGGGCAAGGCGATAGGCGACCGGATCCCTGCCGGCCTTCTTCGCCAGGTGGTCGAGGGTGTGTTCCATGACAAAGGCGGTGTGGGTGGCCCCCACGGACCGCCACCACAGGACCGGAACGCCGTTCTCGGGCATCAGGACCTGACCGTCCACCGCCGGCGTCGCCTTGAGATAGGGCGAGCCCATGGCACCCTCCACCGTGGTGGCGTCGAAGCCCCTGGGGGCGAGGGGTGATCCCTTCATCAGGGACTGGGTGACCACCCGATGGGTCCAGGCGGCGGGGAAGCCGTCCTTGTCCAGCCGCACCCTGACCCGGTGGTGGGTCAGCGGCCGGAAATAGCCCGCCTCCATGTCGTCCTCACGGGTCCAGACCAGCTTTACCGGCGTCCCCTTGCCCACCTTCTTGGCGATCTGGACGCACTCGGCGACGAAGTCTGACTGGAAGTTGGCCCGGCGCCCGAAGGAGCCGCCTGCGAACAGGGTCTCGATCTGGATGGATCCCGGCAGGGCACCGACGATGCGCGCTGTATTGATCTGATCAATGGTCTGCGACTGGGAGGCGACGGTCAGCTTGGTCCCGCCCTTTCCGCCCACCTGGGCCACGCAGTTCATGGGCTCCATGGAGGCATGGGCGAGGAAGGGGAAGTCGAAGGTCGCCTCGAAGACCTCGCCGTCGCCGGCTGCGGCGGCGTCGCCGCGGCTCTCGAAGGACTCCCACTTGAGCTTGTCGGGCAGGGTGCCCTTTCCGGCGGCCCAATCTGCATACTGGGCTTCCAGCTCGGCCGAGCCCCGGCCTTCGGCCTTGCTCTCGTCCCAGGTCACCTTCAGCACATTTCGGCCCTGGATCGCCGCCCAGGTCGACTTTGCGACGACGGCCACGCCGGTGGGAATCTGGATCACGTCCACAACGCCGGCCACCTTGCGGGCCTCGGTGGCGTCGAAGCCGCTCACCTTGGCGCCGAAGCGCGGCGCGTGGGCGACCACAGCTGTGAGCATGCCTTCGAGATTGACGTCCTGGGTATAGCGGGCCTGTCCGGTGCTCTTGGCCAGGGAGTCCTTGCGACGGACCCGGTCGGTCCCGATCAGGGTAAAGGCCTCGGGTGACTTCAGCCTGGGCTCGGCAGGCGGCTTGATGGCTGCGGCGCCCTGGATGAGGTCGCCAAACCCGGCACTCTTGCCGCTCGCGACGTGGCTGACCACGCCGTCCTTAACGGTGATCTCGGCCTCAGGGACCTTCCAGGCGGCGGCGGCGGCACCTGTGAACATGGCCCGGGCGGCGGCCCCGGCCTTGCGCAACTGCATCCAGCTGTTGGCGATCGCCGTCGAGCCCCCCGTGCCCTGGACCCCCATCAGCGTGTTCGCATACAGCTTGGAGTTGGCCGGGGACTGCTCGACGCTGACCCGGCTCCAGTCGGCGTCAAGCTCCTCGGCCACAATGGCCGCGAGGCCCGCATGGCTGCCCTGGCCGAATTCGATGTGCTTGGACACCACCGTCACCGCGCCGTCGGCAGCGATGCGGATGAAAGGTCCAAAGGCCCCGACCTCGGTCTTTGCCCCGGCGGACATCAGGTCCGCTGGAGAGCAGCCCACGAGGAGGGCGCCCGAGACGAGGGCGGTTCCGACCACCAGGTCCCTACGGGTGGCGCCGCTCCGGGCGGCGGCCTGATCGACACGCGAGTTCATGGTGATCTCCTCAGGCGCGGGACTTGGCGGTGGGTTGGCCGGTGGCTTGGCCAGTAGCTTGGGCAGCCTCACGGATGGCGGCGTGGATCCGCTGGTAGGCCCCGCAGCGGCAGATGTTTCCGTCCATGGCCGCATCGATCTCTGCGTCGGAAGGACGCGGGTTCGAGGCCAGGAGGGCCGCTGCGCTCATGATCTGGCCCGTCTGGCAGTATCCGCACTGCGGGACATCAAGCTTGACCCAGGCCTGCTGCAGGGGGTGGGTCCCGCCGAGGCCCTCGATGGTGGTGATCTTCATGCCCGAGAGGACGCTGACCGGCAGGGAGCAGGACCGCACCGGGGCACCGTCCGCCAGCACCGTACAGGCGCCGCACTGTCCGATCCCGCAGCCGAACTTGGGCCCGGTCAGCCCGACCTCCTCGCGCAGGACCCAGAGGAGCGGGGTGTCCGGCGCGGCCTCGACCTGGACTGTCCTGCCGTTGATCTCGAGACTTGTCGCCATTTGGGCCTCTCCCTCGGGGATTAAGCGGTCCCTGATCTTAACAGCGTTCGGAAGCGGCTGTATAGTTGCGCCCGACTGTACCCGGGAGTTCTCAATGCGCCTGTCGCCGACCCTGCCAATGCTCGCTGTCTTCGCGACGGCCCTCGCCTCATCGGCCCATGCTGCAGATGGTGCCCGGCTCTTCGCCCTGCAGTGTAAGGCCTGCCATGGTGCCCAAAGCAGCGTGGCTGGGCCAAGCCTGAACGGCACCTTCGGGCGCAAGGTGGCCGGCGCGCCTGGGTTCTCCTTCTCGCCTGCCCTCAAGGCCAAGGGCGGAACCTGGACCGAGGCCAGCCTGGACGCCTATCTTGCGGCGCCCCAGGCCTTCGCGCCTGGCGGCCGTATGGCCGTCGCCGTTGCAGCCCCTGGCGACCGCGCCGCCATGATCGACTACCTCAAGACCCTGAAGTAGGGCCCCAGGGGCCGGACCTTGGACGTCTTCCCCGCCTTTGTGCCCCTGATCGGGCGAAGGGTCGGCCTGACCGGCTCCGGTGAAGGCCTGGCCGCTCGCCGTCGCCTGCTTAGCGGCAGCCCGGCACAGATCATCGATCTGGCCCTGTCCGAGGCTGCGGACCCGAGGTCCTGGGCAGGGATGGCCCTGGGCTTTGTCGCCGATGCGGATCTGGCAGCCTGCGCCGCCGCCGCCGCCGCCGCGCGGGCGGCCGGAGTTCCCGTGAACGTCATGGATCGACCGGCCCTCTGCGACTTCACCGTTCCGGCCATCATCGACCGGGGCGCCGTGGTCGCGGCCCTCGGAACTGGCGGAGCCTCCCCCCTCCTCGTGTCCCGCTTGCGCGCCGAGATCGAAACCCGCCTTCCCCCGGGACTGGGGCGATTGGCCACCTACCTCGAGGCCCGCAAGGACGTCCTGCGCGCCCGCTTCCCGGATCCGGCGGATCGCAGGGTCTTTCTGTCCGGCCTGCTCGACGGTGAACTTCCCCAAGCCCTGGAAGCGGGGGGAGAGGCGGCGGCGGACGCTACCCTTTTCCCGGCCCTGGAGTCCGGTGCCGCGCCGCCTGGGCGGCTATTCAGCCTTCCGGCGGACACGCCCGCCGACCTTGTCTCCCTGAAGGCCTGTCGGGTGCTTGCCGGCGTCGACCTGTTGGTGCTGGCGGAAGGGGCCGACACAGAGCTGGCCACTCTCGCCCGCCGGGATGCGGTTCGGGCGACGCCTGCAGAGGCCCCTCCCGGTCTGGTGGCCCAGCGGATCGCCGAGGGTCGGACCGTGGTCCTGGCCTGCGATCCTGCGCCCTACCGGGAGGCTGGCCTGTTGGTCTCTCCCCTGCCCGTCGCCCGCTGACGCCTTCGGTTCAGGCGTCGAGCCTGCGCCCCCGGGTCTCGGGCAGGAAGAAGAAGCAGGTCACCACTGACAGGAGGGTGAAGGCGAAGGGATACCAGAGGCCTGAATAGATGTTCCCCACGCCGATCACGATGGCGTAGGCGAAGAAGGGCACGAAGCCACCAATCCAGCCTGTGCCGATGTGGTAGGGCAGGGACATGGCCGTATAGCGCACCCGGGTCGGGAACAATTCGACCAGGCAGGCGGCGATAGGTCCGAAGAGGGCGGTGGCGGCGATCACGAAGACCATCATCACCCCGAGGACGCCGGCCATGTTGAAGCGCGCCGGATCGGCCTTTGCCGGATATCCCGCCGCCGCCAGAGCCCCCTTGATCTCGGCTTCGACCCCCGCCCGGACCGCCTTGACCTCGGCGACGGGAAGGCCCGCCGCGGAGCGGGAGGCGACGGTGATGTTGCCGACCTTGACCACGGCCGGCGTTCCCGGTGCCGCCTGCTGGTTGTCGTAGGAGACACCCGCATTGGCCAGGATGCTGCGGGCGACGTCGCAGGAGGAAACGAAGACCTTCTTTCCCACCGGATCGAACTGGAGTGAGCAGTCCGCGGGGTCGGCGGAGACGACCACAGGCGTGCGGGCCTGGGCCTCTGCGAGGGCGGGATTGGCGAACTTGGCCAGCATGTGGAAACCCGGGAAGTAGGCGACCAGCATCAGGGTCATGCCGAAAAGCATGACCGGCTTGCGGCCCACCCGGTCCGACAGGGCGCCGAAGACCACGTATAAGACGGCGCTGACCGCTGTGACGATCATCAGCACCATGTTGATGGTCTCGGGCGCGACCTTCAGGAACTTGTCCAGGAAGGTCTGGCTGTAGAAGAAGGTCGTGTACCAGACCGCACCCTGGGCCGACATCACTGCGCAGAGGGCCAGGATGACCAGCTTCAGATTCTTCCACTGGCCGAAGGCCTCGGCGTAGGGCGCAGTGGAGGCCCCGCCCTCTTCCTTCAGCTTGGCGAAGGTCGGGCTCTCGTTCAGCTTCACGCGCATGAAGATCGACACGAACAGGAGGCCAGCCGAGAACAGGAAGGGAATCCGCCATCCCCAGGCGTCGAAGGCGTCCGGCCCGAAGTAGTGGCCCACCACCAGGCGGGTGAGGAGAATCACGAACAAGGCGGCGAAGAGGCCGAAGGCGGCGGAGGTCTGGACCCAGCTCGTCGCCCGACCCCGGCCATTGTCGGGGGCGTGCTCAGCCACGTAGATCGCGGCCCCGCCGTACTCGCCTCCCAGGGCAAAGCCCTGCAGGATCCGCATGAGAACAAGAAGTGCCGGTGAGAGGAGCCCAACCTGGCTGTAGGTCGGCAGAAGGCCGATGGCCACGGTCGCTACGCCCATCAGCACGACGGTGAACAGGAAGGCGCCCTTGCGCCCGACCCGGTCGCCGATCCGCCCGAAAACCAGGGC
>CAIWHQ010000193.1 GCA_903912465.1 uncultured Alphaproteobacteria bacterium
CGGGTTCAGGATGTCGATCAGGCGCAGGAGTTCATCGGCCTCAAGGGTCGGACCGACCTTCATGCCAATCGGATTCTTGATGCCCCGGAAGAACTCCAGGTGGGCGCCGTCAATCTGGCGGGTACGCTCCCCGATCCACAGCAGGTGCGCTGAGGTGTCGTACCAGTCGCCCGAGGTGGAATCGACCCGGGTCAGAGCCTCCTCGAAGCCCAACAGCAGGGCCTCGTGGGAGGTGAAGAACTCCACCCTGTGCAGGTCGGGGTGGGTCTCGGGCGTCACGCCGATCGCTGCCATGAAGGTCAGGGCCTCGGAGATCTTTTCCGAGAGGGCGCGATAGCGGGCACCCTGCGGGCTGTCATCGACAAAGCCAAGGGTCCAGCGATGGATATTGTGCAGGTCGGCGTAACCGCCCCCGGCGAAGGCCCGCAGCAGGTTCAGGGTCGAGGCTGACTGACCATAGGCCTGCAGGAGGCGCTGGGGATCGGGTGTGCGGGAGGCGGCATCGAAGTCCATGCCGTTGATGATGTCGCCACGGTAGGACGGCAGGGTAACGTCACCGACGGTCTCTGTGGCCGAAGAGCGCGGCTTGGCGAACTGGCCGGCCATACGCCCAACCTTCACCACCGGCTTCCCGCCGGCGAAGGTCAGCACCACCGCCATCTGGAGGATCAGGCGGAAGCTGTCACGGATGTTGTCGGCGTGGAATTCCTTGAAGCTTTCGGCGCAGTCGCCGCCCTGGAGCAGGAAGGCGCGCCCGGCCTCAACGTCCGCCAGCAGAGACTTCAGCCTGCGGGCTTCCCCGGCAAAGACCAGGGGCGGCATTCCGCGCAGGGTCTGCTCGACCGAGGCCAGGGCTTGAGCGTCCGGATAGTCCTCAGGCATGTGCTTGCCAGGACGGGAACGCCAGGTGGAAGGGCTCCAGGAAGGGCTCATCTTGCAACTCCGCACCCGCATCGGCAGGCGCGGCGTTTTATACGTTACGGCCGGAAAGGTCGATAGGCTGGGCGCGCAGGACGAGGATACAGGCCAAAGCGGTCAAGGCGCCGAGGCCCAGCCACCACTCCTGCCAGACCCCGAAGCTCACGGCCCCGAAGACGAGGTAGGCGGTGGCGGCGGCGACGCTGGCCGCGGCGGCGGGTGACCGCGCCGGCCGGGACAGGCCGGTGAAGATCGCCGCCCAGACGATGGCGGCGGCCACAGCTCCGATCAGGCCAAGCTCCATCCAGATCTGCAGGGCAGAATTATGGGGGTGCAGTCGTATGCCCGGTCCGAAGGCGCGGCTGGCGTCGAGACCCCAGCCCGGGAGGGGGCGGGCCCAGATCCAGTCGACGGCCTTCCTCCAGTAACCCAGCCTCTGCATCCAGGATTCTGACAGGTAGGGTGCAAGTCGGGCGTCGAGTCCGAGGGCAAAGGCCGAGGAGACGAGGAGGGGTGCGGCGAGGAAGGCACCCGCAGTCAGCCCTCCCAGGACCCGTGGGCCGGCTGCCGGAAGCCACCAGACCAGCACGGCTGTCGCGGCCGCGACGGCCGCAGCGAGGACCGGGGCGTCATATCCGAACCTCGAGGCCGGAAGGAGAATCCCGGCAAGGGCGAGCGCCGCAAGGGCCCACCGGACACGACCCCTCGCGGCCACAAGGGCGGGCGGCGCGAGCAGGGTCAGGACATAGAGGCCCTGGGCGACGTTCTTGACAGCATAGTCGGGGCGGACGGTCTGGCCGAAGGCCCCCAGCAGGGCCTTGTAACCGGCGGCGTCGGTAAGGGCCTCGACGATGAGGATCGCAGACAGCAGGCCCACGGCGGCGACCAGCACCTTGAGAAGTCCATTCAGACCTGCCTCGGAAACCGCACGGGCTGCACTCACGGCGGAGCCATAAAGGGCCAGCATGAAGACCAGCTTCAGGCCGGTCTGTCCCTCCAGGTCCGGGGCCCGCCAGGGGCTCCAGAAGATGGAAGCGCAGGCCCAGACCAGGGCGGTGAAGAGGGCCAGCAACAGGGTGCGATCGGCGACGCGGACCCGGAGGGCCGGGACGGTCAGAAGGCCCGCCAGGGCCACGGCAGGTGCAAATCCCAAGGCCCCCGCCCAACCCAGCAGAGGGGTGAGGACCAGCAGGCCTGCGAGAACGCCTGCCGTCCAGCGGCCATCGGCGGCCCGGGGCGAAACCAGGCTCAAGTGAGGGGTCGCACGAAGGGCTCGCTGAGCGTGACCAGCTCTTCGGCCAGGGTGGGATGGACGGCGCAGGCGGAGTCCCATTGGGCCTTGGTGACGCCCAGCTTGAGGGGGACCGCCGCCATCTGGATGATCTCCGGGGCATCAGGGCCCACGACGTGGCAGCCCAGCATACGCTGGGTTCCGGCGTCCACCACCAGCTTGACCAGGGCCTGCTCCTGGCCGCCGTAGAAGGTCTCCTTCATGGGCCGGAACCGGGACATGTAGATGTCGATCTTCGGGTAGGCGGCGCGCGCTTCCGCCTCCGTGAGACCCACGGTCCCGACTGGCGGTTGGCTGAAGACCGCCGAGGCGACGGCCTCGTGGTCAAAGGAAGTGGGCTGGCCATAGAATTCCGTCCGGGCGAAGGCGGCGCCCTCGCGGATGGCCACTGGCGTGAGGTTGATGCGGTCCGTGACGTCGCCAACGGCCCAGACGCCAGGGGCGGAGGTCTTTGACCAGCTGTCGACCCGGATCTCGCCGTTCGGACCGGTCTCAACCCCCGCTGTCTCCAGGCCCAGTCCCCGCGTGTGGGGCTTGCGGCCTGTTGCCAGCATGACCTGGCTGGCCGGCAGGACCTGGCCATCGGACAAGCGGCACTGCAGGTCCCCGGATCGACCTGAGATCTCTGTCGGATGCGCGCCGAGGATGAGCTTCACCCCCCGCCTCTGCATCTCGGCGGCGACGTGGGAGCGGATGTCCTCATCAAATCCCCGCAGGACCTGGTCGCCGCGATAGACCAGGGTCACATCGACGCCCATGCCGTTGAAAATGCCTGCGAACTCCACGGCGATGAAGCCACCGCCGACGATCACGATCCGCTCTGGCAGGGCGGGGAGGTCGAAGGCCTCCTCGGAGGTCATGGCGAGGTCCGCGCCCGGCAGGTCTTCCGGCTTCCAGGGCCGGCCGCCGGTGGCGATGAGAATGCGCTGTGCGGTGACCGCTCCGCGTCCCTCAACCTCGAGACTGTTGGGACCGGTCAGGACGGCCCGGCCTTCCAGAATCTCGGCACCCGACCGGGTCAGGTTGGCGACGTAGAGGCCGGAGAGACGGGTGATCTCGCGGTCCTTGGCCTCCCGGAAGCGGCTCCAGTCAAAGGTCGCCCCCGAGGCGGACCAGCCGTAGCCCTCGGCGATGTGGGCGTAGTGGGAGAACTCCGAGGCGTAGACCATGAACTTCTTGGGCACGCAGCCACGGATCACGCAGGTGCCACCGACCCGGTACTCCTCGGCCACGGCGACCCGCGCGCCGGAGGCTGCGGCCAGGCGGCCTGCCCGGACCCCGCCGGACCCGGCGCCGACGACAAAGAGATCGTAGTCAAACTGGCTCATGGGCGAACTCCCCTCGCGGTTGCGAGGTTCTAGAGCATATCGGCGCGCTGTTGAATGCCGGGGTCCGGCGGGGCTTGACCCACTGAGGTGCGTGGCTCAAGCGGGAGTCATGGAACGCGCCGAACCACTGCCCCCCGCAGCCCCCAGGGTGCCCGATCGCGACCACGGGGACACCGCTTTCTTTGGGCACCCGAAGGCCTTCGGGCACATCTTTGCCACCGAGATCTGCCTGTCCTTCGCCTATTACGGCCTCATCTCGATCCTGACGCTCTACATGTCGACCTACCTCTTTCTGCCCGGCACGGCGGAGGGGGTGATCGGGTTTGAGCCCTTCCGCCGGTTCCTGGGCGCCACCTTCGGAGCGGTTAGCCCCCTCGAGCTCGCCTCCGCCACCTTTGGACTGGTGACTGGCGTCTTCTACGCCACGCCCCTGATCGGAGGCCTGATCGGGGACCGCTGGCTGGGGACCCGCACCTGCATTGTGGCTGGCCTTGTCCTCCTGACCTTCGGGCACGCCCTTCTGGCTCTCGAGGCCACCTTCCTGATCGCGCTCGGACTGATCATCATCGGCGGCGGCCTGGTGAAATCGAACCTGCTCGGCCAGGTCGGTGCCCTCTACGGACCGGAGGACCCGCGTCGCACCGGTGCCTACGGCCTCTTCCTGATCGCCGTGAACATCGGAGGCTTCATCACGCCCCTAGTCGTCGGCACCCTGGGCGAGAAGGTGGGCTGGTCGTACGGCCTCGCTGCCGCCGCAGTCGGCATGTCCCTCGGGCTGGTCGCTTACCTGGCGGGCGTGAAGCGCTTTCCCGCCCACCGCGCCAAAGAGGCGGCGGTTTCGGCTCCTGGTGCCACTCGCGGTCCTGCGCAGGGCCTGGTGGTCGCCGCCCTGCTCCTGGTCCTGGTCGGGTCGATGCTTAACATCGGCGCCTACAACCAGGCCTTCAACATCTTCCCGGTCTGGGCGCGCGAGCACGTTGACCGGACCATCGGTGGCTTCGAGGTGCCGGTCACCTGGTTCTCGACCCTGGACGGCATCCTGACCATCGTCGCCACCGCCCTGGCTGTGCGCATCTGGACCTGGCAGTCCCGGGGGGGCCGCCAGCCGCGGGAGACCTCGCGGGTCATGGTCGGCACGGCCCTGACCGCCTGCGCCTTCCTGGTGCTGGCCCTTGCGGCGGCGACCTCCGGCGGTGGCAAGGCTCACATACTCCTGCCCATCCTCTTCTTCATGCTGGCCGACGCCGCCCTGCCCTGGGTGGATACGGTGATCATGTCCCTCTATTCGCGGGTGGGCCCCGCGGGCCTGGCGACCACCCTGCTCGGCGTCTACTACCTGTCCTTCACCGGCGGGAACCTGCTCGTGGGACGGCTGGGCCAGGCCTACGAGCACATGGCACCCTCGGCCTTCTGGGGCCTGCACGCGGCCATGGCCGGCGCGGGCCTCATCTGGCTGGCCCTTCTCGGGGGCTGGATGAATCGGGTCTTCGACGCTTCCATGCGGGCGCGGGCCGGCGAGATCTAGGGCTCGATCTGCGTCACGCCGGAGTCCGTCGCCACCAGGGCGAGGTCGGCGAGGTCGAGGAATAGGCCGTGGTCCACGACGCCGGTGACGGACTTCAGGGCCGCAGCCAGGGCCGCCGGGGCGTCGATCCGACCGCAGGCGATGTCGAAGATCACGTTGCCGCCGTCGGTCAGGACAGGGACCCCTTCCTTCATCCGCAGGCGGGGCGCGGCGCCGATGTCGCACTCGGACAGGGCGTCGCAGATCCGGTCCAGGGTGGTGCGGTGCCCGAAGGTCACCACCTCTACCGGCAGGGGAAAGGCCCCCAGGCGGGCGACGCGCTTGCTGGCGTCGGCGATAACCACGCATCGGCGCGAGGCCTCCCAGACCAGCTTCTCGCGCAGCAGGGCCGCACCGCCGCCCTTGATGAGCGAGAGGGCCGGGCCGATCTCGTCGGCGCCGTCCACGGTCAGGTCGATGGGGCCGGTCTCGCCCAGCTCGGCCACCCGAAGGCCCAGTTCCTGGGCCAGGGCCGCCGTGGACCGTGAGGTGGCCACGCCGACGACATCCAGCCTTCGGGCCGCCAGCGCGCGCACGAACCAGACGGCGGTGGAGCCTGTGCCCAGGCCCACCACCATTCCGGGCTGGACGAGGGCGGCGGCAGCCTCGCCGGCGGCGCGCTTCTGGTCCTCGGCGCTCACGATCCGCCCTTCGCCTTGCGGGCCGCGATCTCGGCGCGCTTGCGCTCGCGGAAGGCGGCGGCCCAGCCAGCCTTGTTGCTCTGCTCACCCCGCGCCACGGCCAGGGCATCGTCCGGAACGTCACGGACGATGACCGAGCCCGAGCCGGTCATGGCCCCGGCCCCGATCGAGCGCGGAGCGACAATGGCGGTGTTCGAGCCGATGAAGGCACCCGGGCCAATATGGGTCTCGTATTTGTCGAAGCCGTCGTAGTTGCAGAAGATCGTGCCGGCACCGATATTGGCCCCCGCCCCCACGGTTCCGTCGCCCAGATAGGCCAGGTGATTGGCCTTGGCGCCCTTGTCCAGGCGGACCTTCTTGACCTCCACGAAGTTGCCGATGTGGACCGCCTCGCCGATGTCCGCGCCGGGCCGCAGGCGGGCATAGGGGCCGATCAGGGCGCCGGGGCCGACCTTCGCGCCCTCCAGGTGGCTGAAGGCCCGGATGACGGCGCCGGTCTCGATGCTCACGCCCGGGGCGAAGACCACGTAGGGCTCCACCTGGACACCGGCCTCGATCCGGGTGTCCCAGGAGAAGTGCACGGTCTCGGGCGCGGTCATGACCACGCCCTCGGAAAGGAAGTGGGCCCTCCGGCGCTGCTGGAAGACCGCCTCGGCCTGGGCCAGCTGGGCGGGGGTATCGGCACCCATGACGGCGCTCTCGGGAGCGTAATGGGCCTTCACCCGCCCGCCCTCGCCGGCGGCGATGGCAACGGCGTCGGTGAGGTAGTACTCGCCCTTGGCGTTGGTGTTGGTGATCCGCGATAGCCAGTCGAACAGCCGGACGCGGTCGGCGCAGAGCATGCCGGCGTAACA
>CAIWHQ010000194.1 GCA_903912465.1 uncultured Alphaproteobacteria bacterium
GTCCATGACCGACTGAAGCCTGACGGCCGGGCGGGCCTCCAGATCATCACCATCCAGGACGAACTTTTCGAGGGCTACCGCAAGCGCGCCGACTTCATCCAGCGCTACATCTTCCCCGGCGGCATGCTGATCTCAGAGAAGCGGTTGAAGCAGGAGACCGCGAAGGCGGGCCTGTCCTGGTCCGAGCCCGATCGCTTCGGTCCGGATTACGCCGATACCCTTGCAGCCTGGAAGCAGCGCTTCGGGGCCACCTGGGACGACATTCGCCGGTTGGGTTTCGACGAGCGGTTCCGCCGGATCTGGGACTTCTACCTCAGCTATTGCGAGGCCGGGTTCCGGACTGGACGGACCCAGGTGATCCAGCTCGGCCTGGCCCGCGCCTGACGGGCCTGTGGCCGTGGCGCCGGGCCGCGGAACCCCCTAGATTGTTCCCATGACTATAGCGCGCAACGTCCTCGAGGCCATTGGCCGTACCCCCCTGATCCGCCTCAACCGCGCCAGCGAGGCGACGGGGTGCGAGATTCTCGGCAAGGCCGAGTTCATGAATCCCGGCCAGTCCGTGAAAGACAGGGCCGCCCTCTACATCATACGGGACGCTGAGCGGCGGGGCCTCCTGCGCCCTGGCGGCCGCATTGTCGAGGGTACGGCGGGAAACACCGGTATCGGCCTGGCCATGGTCGGGCAGGCCCTGGGCTATCGGACCACCATCGTCATTCCCCGAACCCAGAGCCAGGAGAAGAAGGACGCCATCCGGCTGCTGGGCGCGGAACTCGTGGAGGTGGACGCGGTTCCCTACTCAAACCCGGACAACTACGTGCGGTACTCGGGCCGACTGGCCGAAGAGCTCAACCGCAGCGAACCCAAGGGTGCGATCTGGGCCAACCAGTTTGACAATGTCGCCAACCGTCAGGCCCACGCCGAGACGACGGGACCGGAGATCTGGGACCAGACCGAAGGCAAGGTCGACGGCTTTATCTGCGCCGTGGGATCGGGCGGAACCCTGGCCGGCGTCGCCGAAGCCCTCAGGTCCCGTCGTCCGGACGTCCACATCGGCCTCGCCGATCCCATGGGTGCATCCCTCTACAACTGGTACGCCCATGGCGAGCTCCGGGCCGAGGGGGGGTCGATCTCGGAAGGGATCGGACAGGGCCGCATTACCGCCAACCTCGAGGGCCTGCAGGTCGACATGCCCTTCCAGATCCACGACGAAGAGATGCTGGACGTGATCTTCGACCTGGCTACCCATGAGGGCCTGATCATGGGCGGATCCACGGGCGTCAACGTGGCCGGCGCAATCCGGATGGCCCGCGCCCTCGGGCCAGGGCACACCATCGTCACCATCCTCTGTGACCAGGGCTCGCGCTACCAGAGCAAGATCTACAACCCGGCCTTCCTGCGTGAACGCGGGCTGCCGGTCCCTGAGTGGCTGACATGACCGACTCCCCCCTCATCACCGCTCAGGCCCTCCAGGCCCGCCTCGGCGCGCCAGACCTCAGGGTGGTGGACGCCAGCTGGTTCCTTCCTGCCGAGGGCCGGTCTGGCCGGAGCGAGTATGAAGCCGAAAGGCTTCCCGGCGCGGTCTACTTCGATATCGACGCGATCTCCGATCCGGAGACAGACCTTCCCCACATGCTGCCAACGCCAGAGGCGTTTGCGTCGGCAGCCGGAGCCCTTGGCCTCTCCCGGGAGGCCGAGATTGTCGTCTATGACAGCTTCGGCGTCCGGTCCGCCGCCCGCGCCTGGTGGACGCTTCGGGCCATGGGCTATCGGCGGGTCCGGGTGCTCGACGGCGGCCTCAGGGCGTGGCGGGCCGCCGGCCTGCCCCTCGAGACCGGACCGCACCCGGTGCCTCCAGCCGTGGAGGTCAGTCCGGAGGCGCGGCCGGAAAGGGTCCGGAGCCAGTCCGAGGTCGCCTCCGCCCTCGAGACCGGTTCGGCTCAGGTCGTAGATGCGCGCAGCGCGCCCCGGTTCCGCGGTGAGGCCCCGGAGCCCCGGCCGGGCCTGAGGTCCGGGCATATGCCTGGGGCCCTCAACCTGCCCTTTGACCGCCTGCTCAGTGCCGAGGGCCGGATGAAGCCCCCGGAGGAGATCGCCGCGGCCTTTGAGGCTGCGGGTGTCGACCCCAACCGACCGGTAATCGGCACCTGCGGTTCTGGCGTCACGGCGTCAGTCCTGGCCCTCGCCCTTGAGATCCTCGGCGCGCAGGCGGCTGTCTACGACGGTTCCTGGGCGGAATGGGGCGGGGCCTCGGGCGGCGACGTCGTCACGGGGGATGCATGAAGCCGGCGAGCCGCCTCGTTCACCCGCCCAGGCCGGGGGCCCAACCTACCGCGACGGTGAACCCCCTGATCCAGAAGGGTTCGACCGTCCTCCTGCCCGACGCCAAGGCCCTCTACGATGATGATGCCTTTGTCACTTATGGGCGTAGTGGCCTGGCCTCGCACGAGGCCCTGAAGAGCGCCCTCTGCGACCTCGAACAC
>CAIWHQ010000195.1 GCA_903912465.1 uncultured Alphaproteobacteria bacterium
ACCCCATGGTGGTGCATAAGTCCGCCCAGGGTCAGGCCATGCTCGGCCAGGTACTTCTTCTGCAGGGCGAAGGCGGCGTCCCGCTCCAGCCCCGTCACCTTCATGACGAAGGCGGTCATGCGGCTCTCGACCTGGCGCATGAAGCCGGACTCCTCCGGGTAGAGGGTGTTGTCCAGGTCGAACAGCCAGGTGTCGATATGGCTGAGGTCCGGGGTCATCGGGTGATGAGGGTTCCCGACCCGTGCTCTGTGAACAGCTCGACCAGCATGGCGTGGGCCCGCCGCCCGTCCAGGATGACCACCGCCTCGACCCCGGCTTCGACCGCGGCGATGGCGGTCTCCAGCTTGGGGATCATGCCGCCCGACGCCACGCCCGAGGCGATGGCCGCCCGGGCCTCGCCCACCGACATCTGTCGGATGAGCTCGCCGTCGGCACCCAGGACACCGGCCACGTCGGTGAGCAGCAGCATCCGCTTGGCCTTCAGGGCACCGGCCAGGGCGCCCGCCACCGTGTCGGCGTTGATGTTGTAGGTTTGTCCATCCTCGGCCACGCCGATCGGAGCGATCACCGGGATGTAGTCGTGGTCGGCCGAGATCAGGCCCTGGATCAGCTGGGGGTCAATCCGGGTCGGCTCGCCGACGAAACCCAGGTCCACCACCTGCTCGATCTGGCTGTCGGGGTCCTTGCGGGTCCGGGTCGCCTTCTCGACGGTGATCAGCCGGGCGTCCTTGCCCGACAGGCCCACCCCGCGGACGTCCGCCTCGGCGCCGGCCAGGTTGATCCAGTTGGCGATCTCCTTGTTGATCGCCCCGGAAAGGACCATCTCGGCCACTTCCATGGTGGCCTCGTCGGTCACGCGCAGGCCGTCGACAAAGGTCGACTTCACGCCCGCCTTGTCCAGCATGCGCGAGATCTGCGGACCCCCGCCGTGCACCACCACCGGATGCAGACCCAGGAGCTTCAGCAGGACGGCGTCGGCCGCGAACAGCCGCGCCGATTCCTCCTGGCCCATGGCGTGGCCGCCGTACTTGATGACCACGGTCTCGCGGTCATACTGCTGGATGAAGGGCAGGGCCTCGGCCAGGGTCCTGGCGGTGGCCCAGCCCTGCTCCTCGGCCGCAGAGTTCGTCGATGACGTCTCGCTCAAGTCCCGGGCCTCCTGCACGCGTCGGGGTGCGATACCGGACCCGCGCCCCTCTGTCACCCGCTGGCCGCGTCACGGGGTTGGTGCGGGACCCCGCCGTGGTAGGGAGGTTGCCCCCTTCGCCGAGACCGCACATGCGCCTGACCGCCCGCCTCGTTGCCGCAGCCACCCTCGTCGGCCTCGCCGCCCTTCCCGTCCAGGCCGCCACGGTCGCGGTCACCGCCGACCAGATGATCGACGTAGCCACTGGTGCCCGCGTCGAACGCCCCCTGGTGGTCATCACCGAGGGTCGGATCACCCGGGTGGGCCGCCAGGGCGATTCCCTTCCCGAGGGTGCCGAGCGGGTCGACCTGCCGGGCGTCACCCTCGTGCCGGGCCTGATCGACATGCACGTGCACATCACTTCCTCGCCTCTCTACGGCGGCTACAACAGCCTGCTCTTCACGGACTCCTTCTGGCCGGCGATCGGCGTCGCCCATGCGAAGTCCACCCTGGAGGCGGGCTTCACCACAATCCGGAACGTCGGCTCCGAGGGGTATGCCGACGTGGGCCTCAAGCAGGCCATCGACGCCGGCTTCGTGCCGGGTCCGCGCATTGTTCCGGCGGCCTACGCCCTGGGCGCTACGGGCGGCCACTGCGACTCCACCTTCTTCCCCCCATCCATGAGCGAGCAGAGCCCCGCGGTCGTCGACAGCCCCGACGAGGCCCGGCGGATGGTGCGGAAAATGCGCAAGTACGGCGCCGAGGTGATCAAGATCTGCGCCACGGGGGGCGTCTTCTCCCGCGGCTCTTCCCCCGGTGCCCAGCAGATGACCCTGGAAGAGATGCAGGCCGTGGTGGAAGAGGCCCATGCCGCCGGGATGAAGGTGGCGGCCCACGCCCACGGCGCCTCCGGCATCCGCCAGGCCCTCGAGGCCGGGGTCGACACCATCGAGCACGTCAGCCTGGTCGACGACGAGGGCATCCGCCTGGCGGTCCGCAAGGGCGCCTGGTTCGGCATGGACATCTACAACACCGACTACACCCAGGCCGAGGGCGCGAAAAACGGGGTGCTGGAGGAGAACCTCCAGAAGGACCGGGACATCGGCCTTATCCAGCGCCAGAACTTCCAGAAGGCCCTGAAAGCTGGTGTGAAAATGGTCTACGCCACCGACGCCGGGGTCTATCCGCACGGCGACAACGCCCGGCAGTTCGCGGTCATGGTCCAGTGGGGTGCCAGTCCCCTCCAGGCCCTGCAGTCGGCCACCCTCAACGCCGCCGAGGCCCTGGGCCAGGCCGGCCAGGTCGGCCAGATCAAGACCGGCGCCTGGGCCGACCTCGTGGGGGTCCGCGGCGATCCCCTCAGCGATGTCCGGGTCCTGGAAAAGCCCGTCTTCGTCATGAAGGGCGGCCAGACGGTCCGAAAACCCTAGGGTATTCCCTCCCGGGAGGGCGGGCGCACCAGTACGTAGGGGCCTGTTCAAGCGCCGTTGACCCCCTCACCGCGCTTCGCGCGGCGCTCCCCCTTGGGGGAGCAATTGAAAGCTCTAAGTCCTCCCCCAAGGGGGACTGTTGCGAAATCCCCGGATCGTGATTCTCTGCTGTGGCGGTGGAGGGCTTTTTGATGTCTGTGAAGTCGACGGGACAGCTTGGGTTTGGCGAGATGGGTGCGGCTCGGCGGGG